>CAYFUP010000168.1:0-6522 GCA_964346235.1 uncultured Bacteroidales bacterium
ACCCATCAAAGCAGACTTCCATAATACCACCAATGGATATGATGATAATTTTGTGTTGAATAAACCCAAAAAACAGCTGGAGTCTGTGGCAAAACTCATTGAACCAGATAGTAAAAGAAGCATCGAGGTTTTTACCACTGAGCCCGGTTTGCAAATATACACAGGCAATTTCCTCGATAACATAAAAGGTAAAAAAGGAATCCCATACCAAAAAAATTATGGGGTATGCCTTGAAACTCAACATTATCCTGATTCGCCAAATCACCCACATTTTCCATCTACCCTACTAGAACAAGGGGAAAAGCTTACATCCAGGACTGTTTATAAATTTGGTCTCGTCGATTAGTGGAACTTAAGCTTAAATAGTGAGCATAACGCAGTTATTGACGTTTTCTCACATACACTAATAAAGTGTAAATATATGTTTTTAAGGCTTTTAAATGTAGCTTAGAACCACTAAATAAGGTTAAGGGTTATCGAAGCATTGATGTTTTCAATCAACAGAAATAAACCTGAAAGTTTAATAGCAAACTTATTTAGATGTTTAAGCTGGTTTATGCCTTTCTTTTAATACGTTCATCACTTCTTCGATGCGGTAACCTTTCTCGCTTAAGAGAACTGTCAGGTGGTAAAAAAGATCAGCGGCTTCATTGAGAAAAAGGGCTTTATTTTGATCTTTGGCTTCTATGATCAATTCCACAGCTTCTTCACCCACTTTCTGGGCAATTTTATTGATGCCTTTATTAAACAATTTGGTGGTATAGCTTCCTTCAGGCATCTTTTCTTTTCTGTTATCGATAAAATCTTGTAAATAAGCCATAAAATCAGTGGCTTTTTCCTGGTTTACCTCAAAAAAGCAGGTATCAGCGCCGGTATGACAAACCGGACCGGTGGGTTTTGCTTTAATTAAGAGGGTATCATTGTCGCAATCAGTTTTTACTTCCTTCACATGCAAATAATGGCCACTGGTCTCCCCTTTCGTCCATAACTGATTTTTTGTCCTGCTGAAAAAAGTGACCAGGTTTTCCTTCATGGTTTTATGGTAAGCTTCTTCATTCATAAAACCAAGCATTAATACCTTGTTGGTCTCAGCGTCCTGTATGATGGCAGGGATAATTCCGTTTAATTTTTTAAAATCAAGTTCCATATGTTTCGATATACGCGTTTTTCAATATTTATTCTGGTTTTTATATCTATAGTCTTATTTCGATGTTTCTTTCCTTCAGGTATTTTTTTAGATCAGGAATGGTGATTTCCTTAAAATGAAAAATACTGGCGGCCAGTCCGGCATCCGCCTTCCCTTTTTTGAACACCTCTTCAAAGTGGTCCATTTTTCCAGCACCTCCGGAAGCTATAATGGGTATAGAGAGCTTATCAGACAATGCCGAAAGGGCCTCACAAGCAAACCCGTTTTTTGTTCCGTCATGATTCATGGAAGTAAAAAGAATTTCCCCGGCACCTAAATTTTCAGCTTCCATGGCCCAGTCATACAGTTTCTTTTCAGTTGGAATCCGTCCCCCGTGAATATATACGATCCACTCTCCTGCTTCAAAGTTTGCATCAATGGCTACTACACAAAACTGACTGCCAAAATTCAGGGCAATCTGGCTGATGATTTGATGATTCTTTACGGCAGCGGAATTAATGGATAACTTATCTGCGCCAGCACTCAGTAATACCTCCGCATCTTTTAGTTCGCTTACTCCCCCCCCAACGGTAAATGGAATGTTGATGTTTTCAGCAATTCGCTTTACTAATTCAGACAAGGTTTTTCGTTTTTCATGGGATGCCGTGATATCGAGAAATACCAACTCATCAGCACCTTCTTCGGCATACAGTTGTCCCAACTCAACAGGATCGCCCACATTTTTAATATTCAAGAAATTAACTCCTTTCACTGTCTGTCCGTCCTTAATATCAAGGCATGGTATTATTCTTTTAGCTAACATGTATATTCTTTATATTCCATTATAACAATTCCCAATTTTGAATATCATCAGTTCAGGCCGAAATGCTCATTCCCAGGATAATTTATACAAGGTTCGTTTATCCTTCCTGGTCAGGGATTCAACAATTCTTACCTGAACATTTTTACATCCGGAAATCTCAAGGGCTTTCTGACACCATCCACCAATGCGGTGTTCAATGATGTCATTGGCAATGGGCATGTATTCAATGATAAAATCAACTGAATTCTTCTGTTTATTTTGCGTGGATATATCGCTGTCACTGTAATATGCTGCAAATGCCCGTCCGGCCCTGTCAATGATATGATATGGCGTCGTGGCTTTTACATAGATTTTATAAATTCCCTTCAAAGCCTTTTCTGCTCCATACCTGCCGTTTTCCCAGGCACCTTTTATATCGTTTCTGAAAAACAGTTCCATCATTTTTTGAGTAGGATTGATAATGGCCTGATTGACATCATACCATTCATTGGTCTTAATTCCATTTATAAATAGCTTTCTTGAAGCCTCAGGCAAAGCATGCAACCAGTCATTATATTGTTCACTGTGTTTTTCTTTGATAAAGGATTCAATTGATTTGACAGCGGTTCCTTTTGCTTTCATGATTATTATTTGTAATTAAAATGTTAAAAAATATGCAATAAAATTAATCATTATAAACTTAAATGATAAAAAAATCTGCAATGAATTGATTTATTTTAACATATTTGGGATAAAAATAATAATTTTCAAAAACATCAAAGGAACCTGGTCAATTCTTTCACTTGAATCCGGCCTTCATATATGGCCTTACCAATGATTACCCCGGAAACACCAATTTTATTTAGTTCGTAAATTTCTTGAATGTCCTTTATCCCGCCGCTGGCAATGAAATGGAGCGAGGGGAAGTCCTTTTTTAAGGTTCTGTATAAATCCATTGCTGTACCTTCCAACATGCCATCCTTACTGATATCGGTGCATAACACATTTCTGACTCCCCTCTGCAGATAATTGGAAAGCAAGTCATTGATAGAAATATTGGTCACATCTACCCAACCACTGATGGCAATTTGATTATTTAAAATGTCCGCACCAAGGATTATTTTTTCACCTCCATAAAGGTCAAGCCAACCGTAAAACAATTCAGGTTTGTTCACGGCCACACTTCCTATGGTTACCATGGCAGCGCCGGCATTAAAGACTTTCCGAATGTCCTCATCGCTTTTAATGCCCCCCCCAAAATCCACTACCAGGGATGTTTTATGAGCAATGTCTTCTAAAATCCTGTAATTAATTACTTTTTTGGCCTTGGCTCCATCCAAATCCACCAGGTGCAACCTTCTAATTCCATGATCTTCAAACATTTTAGCCATTTCAAGGGGTGATTCATCATAAACGGTCTTTTTTTCATAATCACCTTTTTGCAAACGCACACATTTGCCTTCAATAATATCAATAGCAGGAATTATCATTATCATAAATGAATAAATTTTTTAAGTATCTGTTCTCCCACGCTGCTGCTCTTTTCAGGATGAAACTGGGTAGCAAAAAAATTATCTTTTTCCAAGGCCGCACTATATGTAAGATAATAAGAGGACCTGGCTGTGGTATATTGACTAAGTGGAACATAATAACTATGTACGAAATAAACATATTGCCCTTCCAGCGAATGATCAAAAAGTTCTCCTTTTAGATGTCGAATGCTATTCCAGCCAATCTGAGGTATTTTTAATTTCGTTTCCTCTTGTGAGCCACTCTTTTCCGGATGAACGAATTGGGTAACCGTTTCCGGAAATATTCCAATGCAGGGGGTATTGCCTTCCTCTGAATGACTGCACATTAATTGCATCCCAAGGCAAATTCCCAAAACAGGCTGCTTAAGTCCAGCAATTAACTGGTCCAGGTTTTTCTCCCTAAGGTGTTTCATGGTGGTGCTTGCTTCACCTACCCCCGGAAAAATCACTTTGTCCGCCTTTCTTATCTCATCCGGATCGTTGGTAAGGATAGGCTGTATACCCAGTCGCTTTAGGGCAAACTCGACAGACATGATATTCCCCGCATTGTATTTAATAATGACAATGTTCATATGGATTTTCTATGCTCATCTTTTGGAAATGATTATTTTAAATTACCCCTTTGGTGGATGGCAGTTCATAATTAAAAGCATCCCTGTTTATCGCGTTTCGCAGTGCCCGCGCGAAGGCTTTGAATATGCTTTCAATCTTATGGTGCTCATTTTCTCCTTTTGATTCAATGTAGAGGTTACATTTGGATGCATCCGAGAATGATTTAAAAAAATGTTTGAACATCTCTGTGGGCATTTCCCCTATTTTTTCTCTTTTAAAATCAACATTCCAAACCAGGTAACTTCTGCCTCCCATGTCAATGGCTACAAGAGAAAGTGCATCATCCATGGGCAGTACAAATCCATACCGGTTGATTCCCCTTTTATCACCCATCGCTTTGTTAAAAGCTTCTCCCAAAACCATGGCAGCATCTTCAATGGTATGGTGTTCATCCACATGGGTGTCGCCTTTTGCTTTTAACCATAAGTCAGTTTTGGCATGTTTGGCAATCTGCTCTAACATATGATCAAAGAAACCGATGCCCGTATCAATGTCTGCATTTCCTTTTCCGTCAAGATTAATCTGACAAACTATTTGCGTTTCTTTGGTATTTCGGCTGACCTCTACAATTCTTGAATATTGTGAAAGAAATCCGTAAATCTCATCCCAATCATTGGTAATCAATGCACATTGGTTCTCTAGTCCCTGACTTTTTAGAGCTTCCGACATATCTTCCCCAGTAAGAAGTATACATTTTGCTCCCAGGTTTTTCGCCAGTTCAACATCTGTAATCCTGTCGCCTATCACGAAAGAATTTTCCAAATCATAGTCTTCGTGAAAATACCCTTTCAACATGCCCGTACCTGGCTTCCGGTTTGGAGAGTTATCCTCATCCTTTGAAGGATCAATAAATATATCCTCAAACCAAACCCCTTCATTATCAAATGCAGTTATCAGCTTATCCTGGACCGAATCAAATATTTCCCGGGGATAATCATCTGTTCCCAGACCATCCTGATTGGTTATCATGGCCAGTTCATAATCAAGCCGGTTACGCATAAAGAACATATTCCTGAAAACTTTGGGCTTAAACTCAAGCTTTTCCAGTGAATCAACCTGAAAGGTATCAGGTGGCTCATAAATCAATGTTCCGTCCCTGTCAATAAATAAAACTCTTTTCTTCATCCGCTTAAAATTAATTACTCGTTATATTATGCCAATGAGTTAAGGTAGTGATTATAATAATCCCTCAAAGCGCTAACCAACAATATGTTTTCAGATTTCTTGCCCACGGTTATCCGTAAGCTTCCTTCACATAAGGCAATGTTTGATCTATCCCGCACAATGATTTTCTTTTCGACCAGGTAATCATATACTTCTTTTGCGTTTGTCATTTTCACCAGCAAAAAGTTGGCATCAGACGGGTAAATTTTTTCGACAATTTCAAGTGACATCAGCGCTGCCCTCAATTCTTCCCTGTCCTTCAAAATGGTCTTGACCCAATTATCTTTTTCATCAGCCTTTTTAATTCGCTCCATGGCAAAATTTGCCGTCAACGTATTCACATTATAGGGGTATTTGATTTTATTCAGTACTTCAATTATCTCCGGACTCGAAAACGCCATTCCAAGTCTGATTCCAGCCATACCCCAGGCTTTGGAAAAGGTATGCAACACAATCAGGTTTGAATAATCATTGACTTTATGCAGCAAGCTTTTATCAGGGGCAAAATCGATATATGCTTCATCAATGACTACGATGCCATCAAAGTTTGTGATGATGTCTTCTATGTTCTTATGGTCAAAACAATTAGATGTCGGATTATTGGGAGAACAAATAAAGATCACTTTCAGCTTTTTGGTCACATGTTTAAGGATATTGTTAACCGGCAGGCTAAAGTCTTTGTTCAGGTTAATTGATCTGACTTTGACTTCATTGATATCGGCAAGTACTTTGTACATGCCGTAAGATGGTTCCAATGATATCATTTCATCTTTGCCAGGGGTACAGAATGCCCTAAGAATTAGATCGATAGCCTCATCACTGCCATTTCCCAGGAAAATATTTTCTGGATAAAACCCCTTCAACTGACCGATTTCTTTTTTCAGCTTCATTTGCAGCGGGTCAGGATACCTGTTATATGGCGAATTGTATGGATTCTCGTTCGCATCAAGAAATACGGCAGCCTCTCCCCGGAACTCACTCCTTGCAGAAGAATAGGACTTGAGATTTTTAATATTTTCCCGCATTAGCTTATTTACATCCATTCCTTAACACATTAAATGATGTCAAAATATCAGGTTTTAAAGCGAATATTGACGGCAAGTTTATGTGCAGCAAGTCCTTCATATTCCGCCATAACATTCAGCGCACCTGATAAATTTTTCAATCCCTCCCTTGATATTTCCTGGAAAGTAATTTTTTTCACATAACTGTCGAGGTTCACCCCCCCGTAGGTCCTGGCAAATCCATTGGTGGGTAATGTATGATTGGTTCCTGAAGCATAATCA
>CAYFUP010000169.1:0-6461 GCA_964346235.1 uncultured Bacteroidales bacterium
TGACTACTGTAAAACATAAAACCATTTTCCAAGAAAGATTCCTAAATTCCAACAACTTAAAATAAATTTAACATGGAAATTAAAGAAAAGGTGAATACACAAAAAGATACGAGCACAAAAACCGGACATCCTAAAGAAGAAAAAATATATACCATTGATGAAGCGTTCAATAAATCCCTTGAATACTTCAATGGAGATGAGTTGGCTGCAAGAGTCTGGACCAATAAATATGCATTAAAAGATTCATACGGAAATATTTATGAAAGCACCCCGGATGATATGCACCGCAGGTTAGCCAGGGAAATACTTCGTATCGAAAAAAAGTATCCAAATCCCTTGGAGGAAGAGGTTGTATATGAATTACTGAAAGATTTCAGATATATCGTGCCGCAGGGCGGACCAATGACCGGTATTGGTAATCAATACCAAATTGCTTCCCTGTCCAATTGTTTTGTTATCGGACATGAAGGCCCTTCCGATTCGTATGGAGGAATTCTGAAGATAGACCAGGAACAGGTTCAGCTTATGAAAAGAAGAGGCGGTGTCGGACATGACCTCTCGCACATAAGACCCACCGGAAGTCCTGTATTGAACAGCGCATTAACATCCACCGGTGTGGTTCCTTTCATGGAACGTTATTCCAACTCCACAAGAGAAGTTGCACAAGACGGAAGAAGAGGCGCATTAATGCTAAGCATATCCATCAAACATCCGGATGCGGAAAAATTCATCGATGCGAAACTGGAAGCCGGAAAAGTTACCGGGGCAAACGTATCAGTAAGAATTGACAATGAATTCATGGATGCAGTAGCCAACAATAAGCCTTATGTGCAGCAATTCCCAATAGAATCCAAGAATCCTACCTATCAAAAAACCATTGATGCCAAAAAGCTGTGGGATAAAATTGTACACAATGCCTGGAAATCAGCGGAGCCCGGCGTATTATTCTGGGACACCATAGCCGGAGAATCGGTTGCAGATTCTTACGCAGATCTTGGTTTTAAAACCGTCTCAACCAATCCATGCGGAGAAATTCCACTTTGTCCCTACGATAGCTGCCGCTTACTGGCGCTTAATCTCTATAGCTATGTCACAGACCCGTTCACGAAAAAAGCCAAATTCAATTTTGAACGGTTTAAAGAACATGTCGGATATGCTCAAAGGATTATGGATGACATTATAGATTTGGAAATTGAAAAAATTGACGCCATCCTCTCAAAAATCAATAATGATCCGGAAGATGAGAATATAAAATGGATTGAAAAATCGCTGTGGGAAAAAATCAGGAAAAAAGCCATCCAGGGCCGAAGAACAGGGGTAGGTATTACAGCCGAAGGAGATATGCTGGCCGGCCTTGGACTGATATACGGGACGGAAAATGCCATTGATTTCTCTGAAGAAATCCATAAAACCATTGCCATCGAGTGTTATCGTTCTTCCGTCAATATGGCAAAAGAAAGGGGAGCATTTGAAATATTTGATGCGCAAAGAGAAAAAGACAATCCCTTCATTCAGCGATTGCGTGACGAAGATGAAACATTGCATAAAGATATGGCCAGGTATGGAAGACGAAACATAGCCTTGCTCACCATCGCACCCACGGGCACTACCAGTCTGATGACCCAGACCACCTCCGGCATTGAACCAGTCTTTATGCCCGTTTATAAGCGAAGAAGAAAAGTTAATCCCAACGACAAAGATGCCAATGTAACCTTCATCGATGAAGTCGGCGATTCATGGGAAGAATATAATGTTTTTCATCATAAATTTATCACCTGGCTGGAGGTGAACGGATATGACGTGAATGAAGTAAAAAGATATGACGACAAGCAAATTGAAAAGGTAATCAAAAAATCTCCTTATTATAAAGCAACCTCCAATGATGTTAATTGGGTATCAAAAGTCAAAATGCAAGGAAGGGTGCAAAAATGGGTGGATCATTCCATCAGCGTGACCATCAATCTGCCCAAAGATGTAAAAGAAGAACTTGTCAGTGAACTTTATTTAACAGCCTGGAAAAGTGGTTGTAAAGGAGCTACAATTTACCGGGATGGTTCCCGCTCAGGGGTATTAATAACCAATAAAAAAGAACCCCTGGAAATGAAAAACAGACCACGCAGGCCAAGCATTCTCGATGCCGAAGTCATCCGCTTTAAAAACAACGATGAAGAATGGATTGCTTTCATCGGCTTAAAAGACGGAAGACCATATGAAATATTTACCGGACTGAGGGATGAAGAATTCCTTCCCATCCCTAAGTCAATAGAAAAAGGGAAGATCATAAAAACCAAACATCCGGATAAAGGCATATCGCAATATGATTTCGAATATACCGATAAGTTTGGCTATAAAAACATCATCGGTGGGTTGCATCATATGTTCAATAAAGAATACTGGAATTATGCAAAACTGATATCCGGAGTGCTGCGAAACGGAATGCCTATTCCTGATGTAGTGAACCTGGTCTCTTCTCTCAGGCTTGACAGTGAAACCATTAACACATGGAAAAAAGGAGTGGAGAGGGCTTTAAAGAAATACATCCCGGATGGTACCAAAGCGAAACCCGGACAAAAATGTGAAAGTTGTGGGTCAGAAGAGCTGGTTTATCAGGAAGGATGTTTGATATGCAGCAGTTGCGGCAATTCAAAATGCGGATAGCAACATTTGTATAAATTCATATTTTTGCCAAAAAAATAAGCATGAGTAAAATTAGGGTAAGGTTCGCTCCCAGTCCGACCGGACCGCTTCACATGGGAGGAGTAAGAACGGCATTATATAATTATCTGTTTGCCAGAAAAAATAACGGAAAGTTTATACTGAGAATTGAAGATACGGATCAAACAAGATATGTTGCTGAAGCCGAAGAATATATTATTGAATCTTTAACATGGTGCGGAATTGAGATAGATGAAGGCGTAACCAAAGAGGGGCCGTATAAACCTTACCGGCAATCAGCAAGATCAGGAATTTACGAACAATATGTCCGGCAACTCATTGAATCAGGCTGGGCCTATTATGCCTTCGATACACCGGAAGAGCTCGATGAGATGAGGAAAAAGCAGGAATCTGCCAAGTCAAGCTTAACCGGTTATAATTACGTGTCAAGAAATCAAATGAGGAATTCACTGACATTATCAGCGAATGAAGTGGATGAATTATTAAATCAAAATGACAATTATGTCATTCGTTTTAAAATACCTGAAAATGAAACAATAAAATTTCATGACATCATACGCGGGTCCATTGAAATGAATACAGAAACCCTCGATGATAAAGTTATCTTTAAATCTGACGGTTTACCAACATATCACCTCGCCAATGTAGTGGATGATCATTTAATGAAAATATCACACGTAATCAGGGGTGAAGAATGGTTACCATCTACTCCGCTTCATGTTCTTCTTTATAAGGCTTTCTCATGGGATTTGCCTGATTTTGCCCATTTGCCATTGATTTTGAAGCCAAACGGCCAGGGAAAACTAAGCAAAAGAGATGGAGACAAAATAGGATTTCCCGTGTTTCCCATTGAATGGAAATCATCTGATGGGGAAATCTATGCAGGTTACAGGGAAGATGGTTATTTACCGGAAGCCTTTGTAAATCTTCTGGCATTGCTGGGATGGAATCCTGGCCGTGAGAATGAATTTTTTACCATGGATGAATTAATACAAGAGTTTTCACTTGAACGCGTGGGTAAAGCCGGAGCCAAATTTAATCCGGATAAAGCCAAATGGTTTAACCATCATTATTTGCAAAAAAAATCCACTGCAGATCTGGCCGAAAGTTTTTCCAAATTACTGAATAGCAAAGGCATAGATACAGATGTGTCCCATGCAGAAAAAATAACCGGATTATTAAAAGAAAGGATAAACTTTGTTTCCGATCTTTGGCAACAAGGCTGGTATTTTTTCCGGAGACCTGAGAATTATGATCCGAAAGATGTCAGGAAAAGATGGAAAGAAAATACACCGGCAATCATAAAACAAATTGCCGGTATCCTGGAAAACACAAAACCTTTTAACGAAAATAATACGGAAGAAGCCGTTAAATCGTATATTCACCAAAATGAATTGAACATGGGACAAGTGCTGAATGCATTAAGGATATGCCTGGTAGGCGCTGCCAGAGGCCCACATCTCTTTACCATCATTGATTTATTGGGCAAAGACGAAACTTTGACCAGAATGGAGCAAGCGCTGAGCGAAATACCCCAAAATCGATAAATCCGCCTTCAGGGAATCATGATCTTTGGCTTCCCGGTCCCTTATTGCCTTGTTTTTTTTGCACTTTAGACCAGGTGTCTTTTAAAGATACGGTACGATTGATTATTAACCGGTCTTTTACGGAATCCTTATCAACGCAAAAATAGCCGATGCGTTCGAACTGATATTTATCATCCGGTTTCGCGCTGGCAAGGGAAGGTTCTAATCTGGCTTCAGAAATTATGTTCAAAGAATCCGGATTTAAATGCATTAAAAAATCATCGGCCTCATTTCCAGCCGGATTCTCAACATTGAAAAGCCGGTCATATAACCTTATTTCTGCATCAATGGCATGTCTGACTGATACCCAGTGCAGTGTTCCTTTCACTTTCCGGCTGCTTTGACTCATGCCGCTTTTGGTTTCCGGATCAAAGGTGCATCTCAATTCTGTAACTTCCCCATTGTGGTCTTTAATGACCTCTTCACATTTTATGATATAGGCATATTTTAGCCTGACTTCCTTTCCTGGAGCAAGCCGGAAGAACTTTTTCGGGGGATCTTCCATGAAATCATTTCTTTCAATATATATTTCTTTTGAGAATGGAATTTTTCTTTTTCCGGCCGCCGGATCTTCCGGGTTGTTGATGGCCTCAAGTTCTTCAGATTCGTCCTCAGGATAATTGACAAGGGTGATTTTTAAGGGATCCGACACCGCCATTCGACGCGGAGCAATCTTATTTAAATCTTCCCTGACGCTGTGCTCCAATAAAGCAACATCAATGACGCTCTCTATCTTGGTAATTCCCACTTTTTCTGAAAAATTTCTGATGGAACGGGGTGTATAACCCCTTCTGCGTAACCCGGAGATGGTAGGCATTCGGGGATCATCCCAACCGCTCACATAACCTTCCTCTACCAGTCTGAGTAGTTTTCTCTTGCTCATAATGGTATAGTTCAGGTTCAACCGGGCAAATTCAATTTGTCTGGGCCTGTAATCTGTCTCCTGAATCTGATCAACAAACCAGTCATACAGCGGTCTGTGAACTTCAAATTCCAACGTGCATAGCGAATGGGTAATTCCTTCTATAAAATCCGACTGTCCATGCGCCCAGTCATACATGGGATATATGTGCCATTTGTTGCCTGTTCGATGATGCGGGGCATTCTTAATGCGGTACATGACGGGATCCCGCAAATGCATATTGGGTGAAGCCATATCAATTTTTGCCCTTAATAGCATGGTCCCCTCAGCCAAATCTCCGGCTTTCATCTTCCTCAATAAGCTAAGGCTTTGGTCTGCCGGACGGTTTCGAAAAGGACTCTCCTTCCCGGGCTGCGTGGGTGTGCCTTTTTGATCAGCAATCTGTTCAGGCGTTTGCTCATCCACATAGGCTTTTCCTTCTTTAACAAGCATTTCTGCCCAATCATACAACTGCTCAAAATAATCCGATGCATACCGGACAGAACCTTCCCACTCGAAACCCAACCATTCTATATCCTTCTTGATGGAATTGATATATTCAATGTTTTCTTTAACGGGATTGGTGTCATCAAACCTTAAATTGCATTTCCCATTGAACTTATCTGCAATGCCAAAGTTCAGGCAGATTGATTTGGCGTGACCAATGTGAAGGTACCCATTTGGTTCCGGTGGAAACCGGGTATGTACCCTGCCTTCATTAACCCCATTTTCAATATCAGCTTTTATGATTTGTTCAATGAAGTTCTCGCCTGTTTTTTTAATTTCACTCGCTTTGTTTTCTTCCATCTTTGATAGCATTTAATTAACCCCATCCACATTTATTCAAAAATATTTTTAACCGGAATAAACAACACAGGGGTTGATTTGGTGCAAAAATATCTTAATTTATAAATGTTCGAATATAATTTATTAATTTTTCGAGAAATAATCTATTTTCGCTGATTCATAACAAGCTTAAACAACTACAGGCCAATGGGAACCATCCACCTTGAAAATATGGAGTTTTACGCATTTCACGGTCATTATAAAGAGGAAAGAATTGTCGGTAACAAATTTATCGTTAATCTGGACATTGAAACCGATTTAGAAGAAGCCTCCCGTTCTGATAAACTGAAGGATGCATTGGATTATCAATCAGCCTACAAAATTGTTAAGGACCAGATGCAAATCAAATCTCATTTACTGGAACACATTGCAGGTCGAATTCTGGATGCTTTATTGAATGAATTCAAAGAAATCAAAACAGTGTCTATAAAGCTTTCCAAGCTAAATCCACC
>CAYFUP010000170.1:0-6330 GCA_964346235.1 uncultured Bacteroidales bacterium
TCAATAACAACAAGAGGATGAACCAGTTCGGAGGAAACGATTACTGGGAATCCGGGGTGATAAACCCCCATATAATTCTTAAGGATATGTTGAAAATATTTCATCCGGAGTTGTTGCCTCATTATGAAATGGTTTATTACAGAAAGCTTGAATAAAAGAAAAAGCGAATGACCTATAAATTTATTGTGCTGGTTTTATTGCTATTTTTGCTTTTCATAACAGATGTTCTGATTGGCAGTGCAAATATTCCGTTGCGCGATTTTATTGATGTTATTGTTTACGGAAATGATGAAACGGTCTTTCATTCCATCATTCATGATTTCAGGATTCCTAAGGCAATCACGGCTATTCTGGCGGGTACGGCGCTTTCCGTGAGCGGTTTACAGATGCAGGCCATATTTCGGAATCCGCTGGCCGGGCCTTATGTTTTTGGAATCAGCTCCGGTGCGAGTCTGGGTGTAGCCCTGGTCATCCTTGGTTTAGGAGGAGCGATCAGTTCAGCTTTTTTAGGAAACCTGACCGTTGCCGCTGCTGCTTGCCTCGGCGCAGCCCTGGTGTTGCTCGCCATATTGTTGGTGTCTTTAAGGGTTAAAAATGTGATGACCATTTTGATACTGGGAATTTTGGTTGGCAATGGCATTTCCGCCATAGTCAGCATTTTGCAATATTTCAGCAATGAATCCATGTTAAAGTCTTTTATTATATGGACCATGGGGAGTTTAGGAGCAGTTACCCGTTTTCAGCTGGGCATCCTGATTCCTGTCATCCTGACCGGCTTGTTGATTGCTTTTTTTCTTTCAAAATTTCTAAATTTATTATTGATGGGAGAGCATTATGCCAAAACCATGGGAATACGGATTTTGCTGGTAAGGGTACTTACTTTTCTAAGCACCAGTCTTCTGGCCGGCAGCATCACTGCATTTTGCGGCCCCATCGGTTTTATTGGTATAGCAGTGCCTCATCTGACCCGAATCTTTTTTTCATCGGCCAATCATTTTATCTTGTTGCCTGGTACTATCCTGACTGGTAGTTGCCTGATGCTGATCAGTGATTTGATATCTCAGACACCAGGTGTAGAAAATACCCTGCCCATAAATTCCATTACAGCACTGTTTGGAATCCCAATTGTAATATGGATCATTCTGAGAAAGCAAAACTTTATTGAGGTTTGAAATCTATGGAATATTTTCATAAAATATTATCCGTCAAGGACCTTAAAATAGGGTACAAACAAAGGAAAACAGAACAGTTATTATTTGACCGCATTAACCTTAGTGCTTACCAGGGTGAGTTTATCGGACTGGCAGGTAAAAACGGCATAGGGAAGACGACTTTTTTAAAATGCCTCGTTCGGTTGCTTCATCCGCTTAATGGACAAATTGAATTGAATCATACGGATTTAGGCAAATTTTCCTTAAAAGAACTGGCCCGAAACATTAGCTATGTTTCCACAGAGAATGTCAACATTGAAAACCTGACTATCTATGAGCTTGTGCAATATGGAAGGCATGCCTATACAAATATTCTGGGAATCAACAAGCCTGTTGACAAGGAAATGATTATGCGCGCCATTCAAGCAGTCAGACTGGAAGATTTAAAAGAACGGAAAATAAATGAATTAAGCGATGGTGAAAAAAAGAAAGCCCTAATTGCCAGGGCTTTGGCCCAGGATACCCCTGTGGTTATTTTAGATGAACCCCTTGCATTTCTGGACCTGCCAAATAAATATGAACTGGTGAAATTGTTAAAATCCACCGCTTATGAACAATCGAAGACCATTATCTTCTCGGTGCATGATATAAATATGGCACTGCAGGAATGTGATAAGCTATGGCTTATGGAAAATCAGGTGGTCAGCGAAGGTGCTCCCGAAGATCTGATTTTAAGTGGTTTGCTGCATGAATTGTTTGAAGATTCGAATATTTTCTTTGATGAAAATGCAGGACAATTCAAAAATAAGAGCCATTTCGATCAAAAAATTGGATTAATAGGAGATGGGAAAGTAGCTTGCCTGACAGAAAGGGCATTGGCAAGAATTTTCACTGAAGTGGATGAGAACCAGGAAAAAAAAGTTTATATTCAGGAAAAAAATGATCATTATATTTGGATATTTGAATGCAAAGGTGATAAATTTGTTTTTGGCTCCATCAATGAGTTGATTCATTTCTTAAAACATAAGCGAAACCAATAAAGAAATTATTATCCAAAAAAACCTGTCATCATGCAATCAATCAAAAAAGTTACCTCCTATATTCTGATTGGAATTGTGGTGCTGTTTACCATCATTTCTATTTTAGGAATTTGGGACATTATCAGTCTGGAAGATGTAATCAGAAAGGTATTGTTATCGCTTTTTATTGTATTTGTTGCGGCTGTAGTGGTGCTATTCATTTTTGGGGTGCTGCTGAAGGGCCATGATCAGGAGGAATAGCGGGCTGGTGATTTCATCTTTTTTCTTTTCTGGGGACAGGAAAAATCGTTGATTAGCGGAGAAAGAGGGATTACTCCCTGCGGTCGTGAGATCGGTTACTCCCTGCGGTCGTGAGATCGCTTCGCTAAGTTCGCTAAGTTCGAACCCCGGCCATCGCGCAGCTTCAATAAAGGAAAAGGCAATTAATATTGACAGGAAAAATCGTTGATTAGCGGAGAAAGAGGGATTCGAACCCCCGGACCCCAGAAGGGTCAACGGTTTTCAAGACCGCCGCATTCGACCACTCTGCCATTTCTCCGATGCAAAAGTAGTTATTTTAAACTTTTTCCAAAAAAAATGATTTTTTTTTTCAAAACCTTGATTATTGGTAATTTTTGTTTAAATTTGAATCTGTAAATACGATTATTAGAGAATTAAATGACAAATTCTTCAAAATCAACCTAAAACGAGAAATTTTTTCTATATTTGTTTAAAAAAATAATGAACATACTAAGTATTTGTTATTTAATTACTTATAGAAATGTTGTTAATTAATTATTTGTAAAATTTCTTATAAAACATTGATAAAAAGGGATAAATGTGTTATTTTTCTTCTTTAAAATTTGCTTAAGTCGTGTGAAATCACCTATATTTGTACAATATAAAAAAAAAGGATTACTTTTTAATTATTTAATAACCCTAAAATTCAAATGTTATGAACAAAGCACAATTAATTGATTCAATTGCTGATGAAGCTAATTTAACAAAAGCTGATGCTAAAAAAGCACTCGATGCATTCATCAAAACAACAACTTCTGCATTAAAAAAAGGTGACCGTGTTGCATTAGTAGGTTTCGGTTCTTTTTCAGTGGCCAAGAGAAGTGCAAGAACTGGCCGGAATCCGCAGACTGGCAAACCAATAACCATTGAAGCCAAGAATGTTGTTAAATTTAAAGCTGGTAGCGAATTATCTGATTCAGTTAACTAAAATCATTTAGTCAACCCGCTCTTTTAAAAGACTATCCGCTAAATTTATCTGAAGACGTTTTAAGGTTAAGACATTTGTTTGACCATTTTATTGAAACCTTTACAAATTAAAAATATTTTTAAGACGTCATTCAAATAAATTTTGGATAGTCTTTTTTATTTTAGCAATTTGATATCATTTAGATTTGATTTTATGTTTTTATGAACTGGTATTAGTTAAGCAGAAGATTTATGGAGGAAGGGTTAATTGAATATCTCACTCAATTTATTACTAAAGAAAGACTTCATTTATTCAATCAAATCATCAATTATAGGACAAGGTATTTCACTTTAGTGCTTGAGGATATTTATCAGCCCCATAATGCCAGTGCAGTGCTACGTTCATGCGATGGCTTTGGAATTCAGGATGTTCACATCATTGAAAACAATAATACCTATAATGATAATCCTGAGGTATCGCTTGGCTCGTCAAAATGGTTGTCCTTATATAAATACAACAATTCAGAAAATAACACTTTATCTGCAATTAATCACCTCAAAAAAAAAGGGTACCGGATTATTGCCACAGCTCCTGTAAAAGAAGGGGTGCCGCTAGAAGAATTCAACATATTAAAAGGAAAAGCTGCCTTTTTATTTGGAACAGAGTTAACAGGACTGTCTCAACAGGCATTCGAACATTCCGACGGAAAACTTGCCATTCCCATGTACGGATTTTCTGAAAGCTTTAATATATCTGTTTCAGCGGCTTTGGTGCTTCATTATGTATGCCATTCTTTAAGGAATGTTGATATAAACTGGCAACTTACTGAAGGTGAAAAGAAAGAAATATTGTTGCAGTGGCTTAAATCCTCCATCAAGAGCGCAGAACATATTGAAAAGTATTATCTAAATAAATAGAAATAAAGAAATGGATTTTTATTATAATCGATTTTTTTTATCTTTAAAAATTAATTTTTAGCCTTTTCCCCATGGTTTCAGGATTGAATTGTATTATCATAGACGATGATGAGATGTCAAGGAAAATAATTGAAAAGTACGTGAACCGTACTGATTTTCTGAGAATTTCTCATTCCTATTCAAGTGCCGTCGAAGCCATAAACCATTTTAATATTTCTGAGCAGGTTGATTTGGTATTCCTTGATATCGAAATGCCTGAAATGAACGGATACGACTTTCTTAATACCCTTGACCATCCTGTTCATGTGATTATTATCTCGTCGAAAGAAAAATATGCCCTGGAAGCTTTTGAATATAATGTCATCGATTATTTGCTGAAGCCAATTCATTATTCCAGGTTTTATAAAGCTGTTGAGAAATCCCATAAACGGATTATTGAAAACCGTGAAATAAAAGAAGGGGTAGATGCCATATTTGTTAAACAGGAATCGAAGTTGGTAAGGGTCAGATATGATGAGATTATATGGATTGAAGCACTTGAAAACTATGTGGTCATTTCTACCTTGAAAGATAAATTCGTGATTCATTTTACCATGAAAGCCATTGAATCAAAACTTCCTGAAAATAAATTCTCCAGGGTGCATCGTTCATACATTGTTAATAAAGATAAAATTAAAGAAATTGCTGATAATTCACTTCTTATGGATGTTGAGGATAAAGCCGTTAGCATTCCGATTGGCAAATCATACAGGGAAAAACTAATGAATGACATCAATCTAATGAACAGGTAACTTTTTAGTAATGATGATAACCGAGCGGGAATTATTTTTAAAAAACCTGGCTCAGACTTCCGATTTCCCAATGATGCTTGAGGTTGATAAAGCGGAGGGCATCTATCTGATCGACCGTGAGGGGAAAAAGTACATTGATTTAATATCAGGGATATCAGTCAGTAATACAGGGCACAGGAATCCAGTTGTTATTAAAGCCATTAAAAAGCAACTGGATAATCATCTGCATGCCATGGTATATGGGGAATTCATTCAATCCCCGCAAACAAGGTATGCCACCCGGTTAATTGAATACCTCCCTGATCCTTTTGAAGCGGTATATTTTGTTAATTCCGGATCTGAAGCCAATGAGGGAGCATTAAAGCTGGCCAAAAGATATACCGGCCGGTACGAGGTCATTTCATTTAAAAATGCATACCATGGCAGCACGCAGGGGGTTTTGAGTGTTATAGGCAGTGAATATTATAAGAATGCCTTTCGTCCATTAATCCCAGGCGTGAAAACCATCAGGTTTAACAATTTTGAGGATATTTCTCTAATTTCTGAGAAAACCGCCTGCGTGATTATCGAACCCATACAGGCCGAAGGTGGCGTGCGTTTGCCTGATCCGGATTATCTTAAGGTTCTCAGAGAAAGATGCCATAGCACCGGAACTTTATTAATTTTTGATGAGGCCCAGACGGCCTTTGGCAGGACCGGCCATATGTTCGCATTTCAGAAGTATCATGTAATTCCGGATATTCTCACACTCTCAAAGGGCTTTGGCGGAGGAATGCCCCTGGGCGCATTCATTTCTTCACATAAAATAATGAATTCACTGAAAGATAATCCGGTTCTGGGACATATCACTACTTTTGGCGGTCATCCGGTCTCTTGTGCAGCCGGATTAGCCAACTTTGAGTTTATTATCCAGCAAAACCTGTTAAAATCTACCCAGGAAAAAAGCAAGGTTTTTGAGAAATGCCTGCATCATCCGAAGATAAATGAAATCCGGGGAACCGGATTATTGTTTGCGGTTCAGCTAAACAATTTTGAGCAGGTAAGAAACGTTATAAAATCTGTCTTGGAAAAAGGGGTGGTGACCGATTGGTTTTTATTTTGCAATAATGCCATACGCATTGCTCCTCCTTTGATTATTGAGGAAGATGAAATAACGGCAGCATGCACTGCTTTGATAGAAGCCATCAATGAAAATGCCCCATAAAAAGTGGATCTAAGCTACCTATAAAAAGTTTATAAACAATT
>CAYFUP010000171.1:0-6155 GCA_964346235.1 uncultured Bacteroidales bacterium
AGATAAGGGGAGTCGAACCCCTGACCTCTTGACTGCCAGTCAAACGCTCTAGCCATCTGAGCTATATCCCCGGATGTCCAAGCCGGATCATAAAATAATTCATTAATTTAAAATATAATCCGGTTCTTTACAGTGCAGGCAAAAATAGTACTTAAATTTTTTCCATACAAATTTTTTACCATCCTTTATATTTGCCAGTTTAAAAACACAAAATGGAAGGTATTGATTATATTTTATAAATGATAGTGAATAATATAAAGCAGACAGCGTATGGGACGGATTGAAAGGATATATTACCAAAACCCACTTATCAAGAAAACAAGTTGTGAGTCATTATGGCCAACTATGGCAGGTGAAGAAGGCTTTTAGCATTTCAAAAACAGATTTAAGGATTCGTCCACTTGCATTTCTCCAGGCTTAAAATGAACATCGCAGGGTGGCAGCACCAACCCAAGAAACTGCCTCAAAAGTAAATCAAAATCCGCAAAGATTGAAATGTTCACAGGGAAGCTTTAAAATCCTTATATTTGTCCCCCGTATGAAAAGGATAAAAACCAGTGCGCACAATTCCATCACCTAAAACAAAAATCCGTGAAGCAATACCTGTTCTTTCTGATAATCACCACTTTTATTCTCATTTTGGCTGGATCCAGCATCTACTTATCAAAACGCTTTGCCACTTACCTGGGGATTAAAAATGTAAAAACCCTTTATGGTGTATTCGCCTTTCTAACCCTTTACATGATAGGCGGCTTGATTGCCTTTACCAACTCCGTGAGCACGGCTGGAACCGTGCTGTATGCCATGGCAGCCATCCTCATGGGATTTCTTTTATTCCTGCTGCTATCGATGATACTGACCGACCTGATCCGCCTGTTCACAAGCCTGCCTTCTTCCTGGTATGCTTATTTTGCCATTGCCCTGACCATTCTGGTTTCGTCTTATGCCGTGTGGAATGCTTTTCAGGTGAGGCTGACCCGGATATCCGTTCCCCTCAATGGGATCACCCAGGAAGTGCGGGTCATGCACCTGACCGATATCCACCTGGGTCATTTCAGGTCCGAAGGATTCCTGACACGGCTGGTGGAAAAAACCAATGCCCAAAAGCCGGATGCGGTTTTCATCACCGGGGATTTGTTCGACAGCAAAGCCGGCCTTACGCCGGGTATTTTTGAACCCCTGAAAGGATTTCATGCCCCGGTCTATTTTATTGAGGGCAACCATGAAGAATACAGCGGAGCTCAGTATATAAAACAAAAACTGAGGGAAACCGGCATCACCGTGCTTGAAAACGAGGTGGCCCAATGGAAAGGCATGCAGATCTTGGGACTGAATTACATGAAGGCGGATCATAGAGCCCGGGATATGCATGGCACGGAGTCCCATACCTCCATCAAGTCCCTGTTACCCACCCTGCAGACCGAAGCAGATAAACCCCTCATCCTCCTGCATCACAGTCCCACCGGCATCCCCTACGCCCTTGAAAATGGCGTTGATCTCTACCTGGCGGGACACACGCATGCCGGACAAGTCTTTCCGGCAAATTACATCACCAAATTGGTGTATGCTTACGACCGGGGCCTGTATGATGTTCAGGGCATGAAGGTATTTGTTTCCATGGGAGCCGGTACCTTCGGTCCCCCCATGCGACTGGGAACCCATAGCGAAATTACCCTCATCCGCTTTTTCCAGTGCAGGAAAAAATAGTATTTAAATTATTAAGGTAGGGAAGAATATGAAGTCGGGTTTGTAAAACAACTGCTGGATTGCCTGATTCAATTTTTATGGTTTTAATCATTGTTGCTATTATTCCTCAATTCATCAATCATGCTTTGCCTCATATCAAACAGTTTTTTGGTGACGCCCACTTTATATATATGAGGGTTTTCAAAACGCTTGTATTCTTCGGATAATCTGGTCAACCGGCTTGCCATATATTCTTTGATCTTACCCACTTCATCGGGTTCATTGATTCTTTGTCCTTTTTTCATCACCATTTTCGACAATAATTCAGTTCTTTTGTTCCCTATTTTAAATCCTTTGCTGATATAATTCGGATGATGAATGGCATTGATTTCATGGTGCGGTTCATCACCCAGTGACACCGCATCGGCATAAAAGTATCCTTCAGCGTCAAAAACCCGGTAAACATTTTTGCTTCCCGGAAGCGGTATCTTTTCAATGTTTTCAGAAAGCTTAAGTCTGGGTTTTTTGTTCAGTTTCGTTAATTTATATACCCCATCCAGGGCCGCTGATTTTAACCCTGTGATAAGCTGCGTGCCAATTCCGTAGCCATCAATGGGAGCTTTTTGTTGATCCAGGCTCCGAATTAAATATTCATCCAGTTGATTGGAAGCAATGATCTTGACATCATTTAATCCTTCTTTATCCAGCATCTTTCTTGCCTTTTTGCTCAAATATGCCAGATCCCCGCTATCTAAACGCACAGCAGTCAGCTCTTTTCCTTGTTGTTTGAGTTCTTTTGCTATCTTGATGGCATTGGGAATTCCAATGTTAAGTGTATCATATGTATCTACCAGTAAAATGATTTTGCCGGTGGCATTTTTTGCATAAGCCCTGAATGCTTCCAATTCGTCTTCAAAACTCTGAATCCAGGAATGAGCTTGTGTTCCGCTTACCGGTATATGATATCTGTAACCAGCATAAACATTGGAGGTAGCATCTGCACCCCCAAGCACAGCTGCCTTACTGGCATGAATGCCTCCAAATCCTTGTGCGCGGCGCAGACCGAAATCTACAAAAAGTCTTTCACCGGCCACCGTCCTGATTCTTGATGCCTTGGTTGCAATTAGTGATTGAAAATTGATGATATTTAACAATATGGTTTCAACCAGCTGGGTCTCTATGATGCTCCCTTCTATCCGTATAACGGGTTCATTGGGAAAAACGATTTCCCCTTCTTTAAAACTGATAACATCCCCATTAAACGTAAAATTTTTTAAGTAGTCCAGAAATTCATCCTTAAAGCCCTGCTCTTTGAGGTAATCTATGGATTTCTCATCAAAAGAATATTGCTCCAGCAATGCCAGCAAATCGCATAAACCGGCAAAAATCGTATAACCGGAATCAAATGGATTGTTCCGGAAATGATAGTCAAATACGGCATGCTCCTCCTTTTTGCCGGAATAGAAATATCCCTGCGCCATGGATAATTCATAGAAGTCCGTATAAAGTCCCGATTTGCTTCCTAAAAAGCTCATTGGTTAAAGTATAGGAATTTTGTTTTCTTAGTGCCACTATATAGAAAAACAAATATACTACACTTCCAGTTCATCTATGCGGATAAACATATCAGTTAGATCTACGCATAACACTAAATAACTCACAAATGATTTACATGTAAGATAACTTTAAGTCATAACAGTCTGTTGTTTTCAGAAGGACGATTCAAAAAATTCTCTTGTTTTTAACCAAAAGAAATACCAAATTTTTATTATTATTTGACAAGCTCAGTACTTCTTTATCCAAATCATTAACAAGCTGATGAGCAACCAACGATTTCCCAGCTTTATCAATTGATCTATTCGACGATTCTTTCGACTCATTTGATTCTTTTGTATAGTCTAAAGATTCAATATTCTTTAATGCTAACCGATTGTCGATTTTTGTTATTTGATTCTCATCGGAAGAATAAGAAATAGATTCCAGAACGATTTTTTTAATGGATTGGTTGACCAGTTCATTCTTGCTTTGACCAAGTACCGGCATTTCACTAATATCAAACCATTTGGCCCTGTATCGTTTTAGCTTGGATTTGGAAAATTCATATGTTTTACTTGGCTTTATGGCTACCGTTAAGGAGTTCTCATTGTTTCCCTTTACTTCAGATTTTTCCGTTTTATGCCCGGAGACATTCTGATTTCTTTTAAAAATCTCAAGCGGATTGATATTTTTAAGACCGGTAAACAGAAATGATAACCTCTCTGCAGCCGTTATTGCATTTTCTTCCTCGTTTTTTATACCACCAATAAATCGCCATTCAAACTTATCATTGGCGTTTTTCTTCTTGGTCAGCAATATTTTAAGTCCATCTTCATCGATTCCAAAAATGATACAATCGATGGATTGCTTGCACCCATTTTTTCTTTCTTTTAAATTCATGCTTTTTGAATTTTAAAGTTTACTAATTAACAGAAATATAAATAGAATGCTACAATAATAGAAACAATAATAATGGTATTGATAACATCCCATTTATTCCAGAACGCCCTTGTTTCAGCTTTTTGTTCCGGGGTAGCTGAACCAAAAGTTAATCCCCGGATTTTTTGGAGTGAAGGTCCCGTTGTAAGTAGGCTAATTACGATTAACGCAACAATACACAAAATAAATAAATAAATAAATTTCATAATGCAACCAGTTTATGTTAATAAATTTTCCAAACCAGCTTAAATCCACCGGGGGATTAGTCGCTGCCTGCGTGATCCAGTTTTCCTTGGCAAATTCTTTTGTTCCCTCCAGTGCCATGATGTTATCCGGTACCACCCATTTGTTGGTAACTACTTTCATAATCAACCGAAACATGCCAAGCACAAATCCGACGATTAATGTCCACCTACCAGCCTTGGTTGTTGCCCTTTTCCAAAATACACCCAGTAAAAACACCTAGGCAATGCCTGGTGCGAGAAGGGACTGTACATCCTGCAAATATTCATATAGCGCATCACCCAGGCTTTCCATTACCGGAATCCAAACAATTCCCAACACTACAATGACGGCTGTTGCGATTTTATCTCCCCTGACCAGATGTTTTTCTGATGAATTTGGACGGTATTTTTTATAAAAATCCACCGTGAAAAGCATGGATGAAGAATTAAATAATGAAGCCAGGGAACTCATCAAGGCAGCAATCAGTCCCCCTACCACAACACCTTTTACACCCGCGGGCAACAATTCCTTCACAAGCAAGGGGAATGCCGCATCGGAATCTGCCAGGTTGATCATTCCTTTTTGATGCAAAGCAAAAGCTATCATACCCGGCACCAGAAAAATAAATACCGGCAGTAATTTCAGGTAAGCAGCAAAAATGGTACCTCTTCTGGCTTCTTTCTGGTTAGGCGCGGAAAGGGTACGTTGTACGATGTATTGATCCGTACACCAATACCAGAATCCAATAATGGCCGAACCCAACAATACCCCGGTCCAAGGAAATTTGGGGTCTTTAGGGGAATGAATTAAATTCATCATGCTGTCATCTCCAAATCCGGTTTTAGCCGTTGAAGCAATTCGTTCCAATTCAGCCCATCCGCCAAGCATAACCAGTCCCACGACTACAATTACAATAGAACCAATTAATAATGCAGGTGTTTGAAGCACAGAGGTGCATAATACGGAACGCATACCGCAAAAGGTTGTATAAAGTCCGGTCAGTACCACCAATCCAATCGCACCCACCCAGAAAAAATCTATAGACCAACCTGATATGGTGATGGTATCGATTCCAAATACTGTTTTGAATACTTTGCCTCCCGCCCAGAAAGTGACAACCACTTTTGTCAATACATAACTTACCAGGGATATAATGGAGAGAATGGATCTGGATGCGCTATTGCACCTTTTTTCCAGAAATTCAGGCATGGTATATACCATACTTCTGGAATAGAAGGGTATAAAGACCCATCCCAAAATCAGAATGAGCCAACCATGCATCTCCCAGTGAGCCATGGCCATGCCGCTTTCCGCTCCGGCACCTGCCAGTCCGACCAAATGTTCAGACCCAATGTTTGAAGCAAATATGGATGTACCAATGGCTACCCAACCAGCACTTCTTCCGGCTAAGAAGTAATCAGCAGAGGTTTCTTCTTTTTGTCTCAAAACCCACCAAACTATTCCAATCAACAGAAGAAAAAAAAGTCCGAGTACTATCCAGTCTAATGTTTCCATGCATTGCTTATCGTTAGATATTAATAAAATGTAAAATTTACATTTATTAATACATGTAAAAATAACATTTATTAATTAAACCTAAAATTTTTTTGAATAAATTTTTACTGGATGTTCCAAACCTTACGTATCCCTTATGAATCCCTCATTAACGCCCGTTCACAAAATGAGTTGAGATAAACATGAGGGCTCCATACGGATTGAAACGTAAAAGTTGGTTTTAGAATTGATTATTTGTTTGAAAAACAATGGTT
>CAYFUP010000172.1:0-6131 GCA_964346235.1 uncultured Bacteroidales bacterium
CATCCTGAAAAAGTGAAACAAGTCGCCCGGGAATTCATTGAAGCCGGTTCACAAATGGTAAAGACCAATAGTTTTGGAGGCAGTCGCTTTAAACTGGAAGGATATGGCCTGGCCGGTCAGGCATATGAAATCAACAAGCAGGCTGCAGCATTGTCCAGGGAAGCGGCTGGCGATGATGTTTATGTATTGGCTTCCATCGGACCAAGCGGAAAGATGATTTTAACCGGTGAGGTTACTCCTGAGGAACTGTACGAAGCATTTAAAGAACAAGCCATGGCGCTTGAAGAAGGAGGAGCGGATGTTATCCTGGTGGAAACGATGACGGATTTGGAAGAAGCCAAACTCGCTGTGAAAGCGGCAAAAGAGAATACGAATTGTGTGGTGGCTGCCACCATGACTTTTTCCAGGGATTTTGAAGGTGATTATAAAACCATGATGGGCGTATCCTTATCAGATATGGTGCCGGTGCTAAAAGAGGCGGGGGCCAGCCTTATCGGTTCCAATTGTGGCAATGGCATCAAAGAAATGATAGATTTGGTCAAAACCATTCGTTCAATTGACGATCAGGTTCCGGTGGTCATACATGCCAACGCCGGGATGCCGGAATATCAGGATGGAGAAACCGTTTTTCCCGAGACTCCTGATGAAATGGCCGGTTCAATTAAAGACATCATTGATGCGGGGGCAAATATCATCGGTGGTTGTTGCGGGACAACCCCGGAACACATCCGAAAAATGAAAGAAGTCCTGAAGAATTTATAATTTTCTCTCATTTTGATGAAAATTTATTAATTTTGTCAAGTGCTTTAGGGGTGTTTTGAATGATATTTGTTTAAAACTGAGATTAAACCCTGGAACCTGAAGTAGTTCATGCTACCGTAGGAAAAAGCGAGTTTACATCTTATACATCCTTCCTTGTATTGAAGTATTCCCTAAAGCCATTTCTTAGCGCATTTTTTATTGTTGCATTTAAAATTTGGGAATATGAAAAAAGAGTATTGGGAAATCGCCCAATCCGTGAAAGAAAAATCCCCGCTTGTTCATAACATTACCAATTATGTGGTGATGAACAATACGGCCAACGCTTTGCTTGCCATGGGCGCTTCTCCAGTCATGGCGCATGCCATCAATGAAGTCAGGGATATGGTTAACATCTCCAACGCATTGGTGGTAAATATCGGGACATTAAGTGATGAATGGATCACTTCCATGAAGTGGGCCATGGAGGAAGCACGGCGAAATCACAAACCCATGGTTTTTGACCCGGTCGGCGTAGGCGCCACCCCATATCGCAACCGGATAACGGCTGATTTTATTACCGATACCCCTCCGTCGGTGATACGCGGAAATGCTTCAGAGATCCTGGCAGCTGTGTCATCAGCGCATCAAACCAAAGGGGTGGATAGTACCATTTCCACAGAAAATGCCTTGGATGCAGCCAAATACCTGAATGAAAATTATGGCAGTGTGGTGTGTGTGAGCGGAAAAGTGGATTATATCATTGATAACGGCAAAGAAGTAAAAATATTCAATGGCCATCCCTTGATGGGAAAGATCACCGGCATGGGATGCACCGCTTCGGCATTGATTGGTGCATTTGTTGGTGTTCATCAAAATCATGCTGAAGCGGTGGCTGCTGCCATGGCCTATCTGGGTGTGGCCGGTGAACTGGCCGCTGTCCATTCTCCCGGTCCCGGATCCCTGCAGGTGAATATTCTGGATAAGCTACACAACCTGGGTGAAGAAGAATTTTTTAAAGCTGCAAATATTCATTGTTAGCCAGGAGTATCCAAGCTCTTTTTTAGGGAGCAAGTACATGGTGAGATATTTTTTACCTGATGTGTAATTGGCTAAAAATCCATTAAATATAATTGTAAAAATCATGTTTGATTTATACCTGGTTACTGATGAGTCCCTGTCCCTTGGCAGGTCTGTGGAATGGGTCGTGGAGCAGGCCGTACAGGGAGGGCTTACCATGGTTCAGTTGAGGGAAAAGGCGTTGAATACCCGATTGTTTGTTGAAAGGGCAGAAAAAATAAAAAAAATATTAGCACCCAAACGGATCCCCTTGATAATCAATGACCGGCTGGATGTGGCTCTGGCGGCAGGAGCTGACGGAATACATATCGGTCAGCATGACATGCCCTATGAAAAAGCGAAAAGCTTGCTTCCGGAAGGTTCAATGATTGGATTATCGGTAGAGACCATGGAACAAGTCAGGGAAGCCGAAAAGATGGATGTGGATTATTTAGGGGTAAGTCCCATATTTTCCACATCCACGAAAACAGATGTAGAAACCCAGTGGGGCATAGAAGGACTGAAAAAGGTTCGTGCTTTTTCCCGTCATAAGCTGGTTGCCATAGGACGGATGAAGGCTTCCAATGCCGCAGAAGTTATTAAAGCAGGAGCCGATGGCATAGCTGTTGTATCAGCCATATGTTCGGCACCAGATCCAAAAAATGCTGCTGTACAATTAATGGATGAAATAAGCAAAGCCAAATATTCGGCAAGGTAAAAATGACCAATCATGTCAAATAACCAGGGCAGAGCAAAAATAACAATACAGAAAAAAGTTGAATAAAAAAATATTGATATGACTAAACTGGCAGACATAGGAGAGTTTGGGCTGATAAAACGGTTTTCAGCACAATTTGAAAACATGGTTTCCGACGGAATCACCGGCATAGGAGATGATTGTGCGGTTATTCCTGCCAAAGGCAATGATGATGTTTGGTTGGTGACCACCGATATGTTAATAGAAGACAGGCATTTTATCAGGGAAAAAATTGCTCCTTATGAATTGGGCTATAAATCGCTGGCCGTTAATTTAAGTGATGTAGCTGCCATGGGTGGGTCCGCGCATAGCGCATATTTATCCATCGGAATACCTGAAAGCATCGATGTGGAGCGACTGGATGAATTTTTCAGCGGGATAAATGATTTATGTACCGCAACCGGTACCTTGTTTTTGGGAGGGGATACCACCAAATCACCGGAAAAACTAATTATTAATATTGTGGTTTTAGGCAGGGCCCATTTGTCCAAGGTTAAGTACAGGAAAGCTGCGAAACCTGGAGATATGGTATGTGTTACCGATAATTTGGGCGACTCTGGTGCCGGGTTAAAAGCCATCCTTGAAAAAATTGAGTTGAATGAGGATGTGAAATTTTTGATTAAAAAGCATCACATGCCGAATCCTTTGCTTAAAGAAGGATTATGGCTGGGTGATCAACCGGAAATAAATGCCATGATTGATGTGTCGGATGGTATAGAATCCGATATACACAGGATTATGGAAAGTTCAGGAACCGGCGCCGAGATAAATCTTGATCAGATTCCCATTTCACCCCAGTGTAAGAAAATTGCTGACCTTCACGGGTGGAATATAGTGGACATGGCATTGACCGGAGGAGAGGATTATTGCCTGATGTTTACCTTGCCTGAATATGCCTTTAAGCAGGTAAAAGAAGATTACCAGGGGCATTTTCACCAACCCTTTTATCCCATCGGGCAAATCACAGAGAACATCGGTAATCTGGTGTTCAAGTATGATGATAAACCGTTGGATATCAAGTCCCACGGGTTCGATCATTTCAGGTCCTGAATTCCTTTTTACAGATTTTTAAAAAGCCATCATCAATGAAAACCTACAAAAAAGTATTAACCATAGCAGGCAGCGATAGTGGGGGCGGTGCCGGCATACAGGCAGATTTAAAAACCATATCCGCTTTGGGATGCTATGGGAGTACTGCCATTACAGCCATCACTGTTCAAAACACCAAAGGGGTATATGGCATTCATGGCATTCCCCCTGCAACTGTTTATGAACAAATTTCGGCGGTCTTGAAAGATATTGGGACAGATGCCATAAAAATCGGTATGCTGCATTCTGCAGAAATCATCAAAGCAGTGGTCAATGCTTTAAAGGAGAACAAGTCACGGAAAATTGTGCTCGATCCCGTCATGGTAGCCGCAAGCGGTGATAAGCTGATTGAGGATAATACCATTGAAGCGCTGACCGGAGAATTGTTTCCTTTGGTGGATGTAATCACCCCGAATCTGTCCGAAGCTGAGATCTTGCTGGGGAGGCCATTAAAAAACCAGCAAGAGATGGAAGAAAACATACAGCGTTTGCTGGAATATGGAAACAATGGGGTGTTGCTTAAAGGCGGCCACCTTGAATCGGAAAGTTTATCCGATATTTTCATTCAGAAAGGAGATACAGCACCGGTGGTCATCACGAATAAAAAAATTGAAACCAATAACATCCATGGCTCAGGCTGCACCCTGTCTTCAGCCATAGCTTCGTATATGGCGCATGGACTGGAGATAAAAGCTGCGGTAACAAAGGGGGTGGAATATGTTCATCAGGCCATTCTGTATGGCAAAGATTACAAAACAGGAGCGGGGAGTGGTCCACTGAACCATTTTTTCCAGCCTGAAAAACTTAAATAGTGGTTCTAATAAAACGCCAATAACTACGTTAGGCTTATCTTAAGCACCAGTCATTTAGACTAGTCTTTAAAAAAAATGGTAAACCTGTTAAAACAATAAAAAATGAAATTTTCAGAAGAATTATGGCAAAGCATCGAGCCTGTGTATCAAAAAATACTGGCATTGCCTTTCAATGTGGAATTAATGAAAGGAACCCTGCAGGAAGAAAAATTTAAGTTTTACATTCAGCAGGATTCACTGTATTTGGTTGATTACGGAAAAGCGCTGGCAATCATGGGTTCGAAAGCCTATAATGCCGATGATACCCTGCAGTTTTTAAAGTTTGCCCAGGATGCTTTTTTGGTAGAACGGGCATTGCATGAAGCATATTTTAAAGATTATAATATTCAGCCTGCAGAAGAAAAATCGCCGGCTTGTTTTTTATATACCAATTTTCTTTTGGCAGAAGCTTCATTAAAGAACCATGAAGTTGGGCTGGCGGCATTGCTGCCATGTTTCTGGATATACTGGAAAGTCGGTTTGCATATATATGAAAATGCAGCACGAAACAATCCTTATCAGAGCTGGATAGAGACTTATGCAGGAGAAGACTTTACCGAGGCTACCCGGAAAGCCATTGCCATGACCGATGAGTTGGCTGATAAAGCAGGTAAAGCAATGAGGCAGCAAATGAAAGATGCCTTTATCCGGTCGTCAAAACTGGAATACATGTTTTGGGAAAGTGCCTACCGGATGGAGAAATGGATGATTTAACCCGGATGTCGTATTCTCAAATAATTCCCCGGTGACTCATTCCTAACGTTAAAATAATGACAGCCAATCCGGCTATATTATAAATAAAACTCACCCGGTGTTTAATCATATGATTTTCCTTTTTCTTCAGTTTTACCCGGCCAATGGTAAACATTGCGATGGCAATGCTCATCAGCAGAATATGTTCTATCGTATAATAACGCAAAACATCATTTTCCATGATTTCCCCTTTAAACACGACCAGAGGACTCATAAAATAAAGGATTAGTCCGGTGATCAATTGCAAATGGGTGGTACTGACCGTAAAAGTTGACAACAAATTATCGAATTTTTGAAATGTGGTTGGCTTTAACCAGCCGAACAGGTTTTTAACGATAAGGATTACCAGGGATATTAATATGACATAGCGCAATATGGAGTGGATTTCTAATGAAAATTGGTACATAATGATAATTATTTATTAGATATCGACATTTTATTTGTAAAATTGTTCTTAAGAATATAAAAAATAAACTACAAACCAATTCATGAATCATTAAAATTTATTTTAGATGAAAATATTAGCCATTCAAAAAGAAGTGCCGGGGGTGGATCCCCGGGATATTACCGAAGTCTTGCTCAGGGATGAAGCCATCGCTGCATATAATCTATACCTGGAAGGAATTTTCAGGGAAATTTATTTCAGGTATGACAAGGACAGTGCCATCATCATCCTGGAAAATGATTCCATTGAAGAAGCCCGGAAGTCATTATTCCGGTTACCCCTGTTAAAGGAAAACCTGATTGATTTTGATTTAATTCCGCTAAGGGCTTATCCCGGTTTTAAAAGATTGTTTAAAGAATAGTATTCACCTTCAGCAATTATGATTCATGCTTTCCATGTCTTCATCAGAAAGCTTGAAATCAAATATGCTGATGTTTTC
>CAYFUP010000173.1:0-6009 GCA_964346235.1 uncultured Bacteroidales bacterium
CGAGGCTTGCGAAGCCGCAAAAAACGGAGTTTACTAATCGTAAATGAGTATTTTTACGGCAAGCGTAACGAAGCAAGTGGCACTTTATGGACAGACACTAATTAGCAATATTCTCTGCGCAATGAAATTCATCAATACAGTTTTTTAAATAAATAATTTACCGTATCTTTAAAACGCCGGGCAATGACACCCTGCGTATTTTTATCTTGATTATGGCTACTTATGCTGAGTTTACCTTTCAAATAAATGCCCACCCCAATCAGGAAACCCTTAATATGTTAATGGCTGAATTGATAGAATTGGGATTCGAAAGTTTTCTCGAACCGGAAATAGCGCTTGGAAAAAAGGCAACATTGCAAGCTTATGTTAAACAGGATAAGGTCAGCCTTGAATCGTTAAACACATTGCTTCAAAAGCGCTACTTGTTCTCGCACCATATCACCTATACCCATTCGAAGATTGAAGAAAAAAACTGGAACAAAGAATGGGAAAGCCATTTCAATCCGGTGTTGATTGATAAGCGGGTACTCGTCAGCGCCCCTTTTCATCATGCAGATCCCACTGTCAAATACGAAATAATCATTGCCCCGAAAATGTCGTTTGGAACAGGTCATCACCCAACCACAGCACTTATGATGGGCGATATGCTTGGAACAGATTTTTCGGACAAAAAAGTGCTGGATTTCGGTTGCGGGACTGGTATCCTTGGCATACTAGCCAGTAAACTGGGGGCACGGAATATTACTGCCCTTGACACAGACGAATGGGCATTCCTTAATGCCCCGGAAAACTTCAGATTGAATCATTGCTCCAACATTAAACCAATACATGGGAGTCTTCATGAATTAAATAGCAGCGATTTCGACATCATTCTGGCCAATATCAATCTAAATGTCATAACCTCAACTTTATCGATAATAAACAAACTTTTAAGGCAAAATGGAGTATATTTCATAAGCGGATTTTATGAAAAAGATCTAAATACCATTTCAAAAAAAATGAAAAATTATAATTTTGATTTGGCAAATAAAAAGATAAGCCATCATTGGTGCGAAGCCAGACTGATTAAGAAAGGGATGTAGTCATGCGGCATATGATAAAGCTTCTTATCGCATTATTCTTTTTGGCATTCCTGTCATCTAATGTCCATGGACAGCAGCTGACCAAATTATCATCTGATTCAGCCAGATTCAATGAACAGTTTAAAACATATTTTCTTGAAAAAGAGAGCCTTAAAGAAGAAGATAAAGCCAAATTGCAAGAATTTATCGATTTATGGAACTCCGGAGGCATTCCGGAAAGCGAAAAATCCCAGATCCGGTTTATATCCAACGCATTGCTCAAAAAAGACGGCAGTGCCTTTCCACATGTATATGACTACTTCAGGCTGATCCTGGCTTTTCATCATCATCCCGCCCAAATAATAAAGCAATGGACAAATATATTTATAGAGATCATTCAGGATAACGAAAGAAAATTAAAGGATGTGCATGATATTATTAAGTTTTCGGTCGATCTGCTGTATCATAACCATCTATATGCATCAAGTTCAAACAGCTGGATAATAACCGCTGATAATTATTCATTCGATTACGATGATGATTTTATCCTAAGGGTAGAGAATACTGACTTAAGATGTTATGCGAAAAGGGACAGCATTACTGTTTATAATACCAGTGGTGAGTTAAAACTTTTTGAAAACCGGTGGTATGGGAAAAATGGAAAGGTTACTTATGAGCGTGCCGGTTATCCGGCCGATTCTGTGCATGCCAACCTGAATGAATATTCCATACAGATGAATAAAGCGGAATATAGCGCAGATTCCGTTAAGTTTATTCAAAAATACTATTTTGATGAGCCTTTATATGGTAGTCTGACGGACAGGGTTATGTACATAAAAAATCCTTCAAATGCTACCTATCCAGAATTTAATTCCTTTCAGTCAGATTTTTATATCAGGGACATCTACCCCAATATTAACTATGATGGTGGCTTTACCTTTGAGGGGGCAAAAGTGGTCGGTTCAGGCAGTCAGAAAGAAGAAAACGTAAAGCTGACCTTGTTCAACAACAATCAACCCATGCTGAACTTATCATCGAAATCTATTTTCTTTTATAAAGACCGTGTGGTAAGCAATAGATCTGAGATAACCATTAAGCTCGGAAATGACTCCATTTATCATCCCAACCTTAAATTTGTATATTTTGTCAGCAGACAGGAGTTATCGATACTGCGAAATGACGATTTCATCTCAAAAACCCCGTATTTTAGCTCCTACCATCAATTGTATATGAATTTTGAACAACTAATATGGGATTGTAAGACCCCCATTTTAGAATTTACTGCGTTGCAATCTGCGGCCATAGCCAATGCGAATTTTGAGTCGTCGAACTACTACAATGCAAGGGATTACTACATGCTGCAAAGAAGAGACCCTGTTCATCCGCTGATCCGGTTGAGGGATTATTCCAGAAAAACAAAAAAAAGATCGTTCAATGCTGAAGATTATGCCGATCATTTGCGGCTTCCGGCCTACCAGGTTAAGCAACAATTGCTGGAGCTGACTGTGGAAGGTTATGTTATTTATGAAGCTGAAAGTGAAATGGTTCAGCTCAATGACAAATTATTTTCCACCATTAAAGCCCATTATGATCAGATAGATTATGATATCATTAACATCGTTTCAGAAACCAATGCACCGTTGGATAATGCGACACTAAACCTGAATAATTTTAATTTACGGATTAATGGTGTGGAACGCGTATTTCTTAGTGATACGCAAAAAGTGTCCATTGCTCCATACGGTAAAAAGATCACCGTGAAGAAAAACAGGGATTTTGAGTTCGATGGCATTGTAATGGCCGGTTTATTCAGGTTTTACGGAGACTCCTTTGCATTCTCCTATGAGAATTTTAAAATAGACCTGGTGAATGTAGATTCCATGAATATGATGGCGCAGACTGAGGAAAAAAATTTTTATAATGACCCTGTGCTGGTGAGGATCAACAATACCATGGAAAACATTTCCGGAAATTTACTTATTGATGAGCCCAAGAATAAAGCCGGTCTGGAGCAATTTTCTATCTATCCGATTTTTAACAGCACCCAGAAATCATTTGTATATTATGATGACCCATATATACAAGGTGGCATTTATGAACGGGAAAGCTTCTATTTTGAGATATATCCTTATACCCTTGATAGTCTGGATAACTTTAATACTGAAAACCTGAAATTCAAAGGAGAATTTAATTCCAGTGACATCTTTCCTTCTTTCGAAGAAAACCTGGTAATCATGCCTGATAATTCCCTTGGCTTTATCCGGCAAACGCCGGCCACAGGATTTCCCGTTTACCAGGGTAAAGGAAAGTACTATCAAACCATTAAAATGAGCAATGAAGGACTTAAAGGCGATGGCAAAATCGAATATGCCAATTCCACCACCAATTCAGATGAGTTTTTGTTTCTCCCGGAAGAAATGAACAGCACAGCCAGGGATTTCACTGTCCAAGAAGTTACTGGTGGTGTGCAATTTCCTTCTGTTAAAGGAAGGGAAAATGATATAGAATGGCTTCCATATGAAGAAGAACTCCGTTCGGAATCGAACAAAGAACCTTTCACCATGATTAATGAACAAACCACCCTGGATGGCTCCATATTAATGAAACCAACCGGAATAACGGGTTCAGGTAAAATGAACATTGAAAATTCAGAATTAACCTCAGAAGGAATATATTTTGACGCGCAGGCATTCAACACTGATGAAGCCAATTTCCTAATCCGGGATAAAAACACCAACAATCTGTTGTTCTCGACTCAGCAAGTAACCAGCCAGTTTGATTATGACCAAAGAATGGCAACATTTGAGCCAAATCAGGAAATAGCTTCAGTGAGGTTTCCCGAAAACCAATATACCGGTTTGATTGAAAAATTTAAATGGCAAATGAATGAGGAAGCCATCAATATGGAATCCACTGCCACCAGAACGACATACATCAGGGGAGAACTCATCGTGGAGAGAATCCCCCCGGAACAAGGGATTCCCTCCGGTTGCCATTTTTATTCCAACCACCCGAAACAGGATTCCCTGGATTTTTATTCCCCTATCGCTGAATATGATCTGAGAAACAAAGTCCTGTTTGCCGACCAGGTTCACCACCTCAATGTTGCCGATGCCTTAATATATCCAAAAGAGGGGGATATAAGGGTGATGAAATCAGCGGTCATGGAAACATTAAATGAAGCTGAAGTTCTGGCAAACAGAAAAAATAAACACCACGAATTTTATAATGCCAATATTGATGTGAAGGGAAAATACGATTACAGTGGATCAGGGGTTTATAACTATGTGGACAAAAACGGGGTCAATTACAGAATAAAGATGAACAAAATATGGGTCAATGATTCGATCAGAACGGCCGCAAAAGGCACCATTTCAAAAGCTGATAATTTCAGGTTAGGACCCAACTTCGAATTTATCGGTACTGCCGAGATGGTGGGAAATAAAAAGAACATGGTTTTCGATGGTGCCACCAGAATCAGTCATAATTGCAAAAAACTTCACCGGTTTTGGATAAAATTCAAAAATGAAATCAATCCGGATAGCATATATATTCCCATTACTGAAAAACCCAGGAATTTGAACAACGGCGACCTGTTTTCAGGAGTCTTCTATGCCACTGATTCCATGCACATATATCCAAGCTTCTTCTCAGGAAGAAAGAAATGGAGCGACCATCAATTATTCAGCAGCAAAGGATACCTTTATTTTGACAAGAATTCACAGCGATATATCATAAGCAATAAGGAAAAGATAAACAACCAGTCTTTACCCGGACCCCTGATTAGCTTGCACAAAAGCTTTTGTTATTTGCATGGAGAAGATTCCATTGACTTAGGGGTTGACTATGGCCAAGTAGAAATGAATAACTTCGGGGAAGTCAATTATAACACAGAAAAAAACAGTTTCTCCATGAACTTGTTTTTAACCCTGGATTTTTTCATGCACAACCAGGCCATGGAAATTATGGCCAATAAACTGGACAGTCTGCCTCTATCACGAGTGGATGTAACAAGCGACGCCTATATCCATAAACTGCAAGAAATAACGGGATCCAATGAAGCACGGAAGTTAACCCAGGAAATGAAAAGAACCGGACAGTATAATAATTTACCGGACGAATTAGATAAGACACTGGTATTTAATGACCTGAATTTAACCTGGAGTCAGAAATATCAATCATTTCGTTCTCAGGGTAAAATAGGCATTGCCATGGTTGACGGCCGGCCCATTAATAAATATGTCAACGGAAATATCGAGATTATCCCCTACCGTTCGGGAGACCGGTTAAATATGTATTTAAAAGCCAGTGATAACCATTGGTATTACTTTTCCTATTTCCGGAATGTTATGCGCACCTATTCAACAAACGATGACTTTATTCGCCACATAAAAGAAGAAAGAAGCAGAAGAAGGAAGTTGAATGTGGACTGGGGCGAACCCTCCTATCTGTATATCCTTTCAACAGAATCATCCATGAATAAGGTGCTGGAACGTTTTAAAGAATCAGATGATAAAGACACACAGGAAAACCAGAATCAAGATAGCGACACGAATATTGAACCAGATGGTAATGAACAGGAAAACCAGAATCAGGATGGCAACATGAATATTGAACCAGATGATAATGAACAGGAAAACATTCAGGAAGATCAAAATGAACAAGACCAGGAGCCTTTATCCGAAGAATCCATGCCATCGGATACCACCAACATCATGAACCAAAAACTTTCAGACAAAAAGAACTAATATGATATTAAAACAATGCGCAATCATCAGGTAAATACTTCTGTCATTCATTTATTCAGGGTTTGATGCAAAATAAACTGTGCAAAATAAACGAAGTTATTTTGTTCTTTGCCAAGGCGCAAAAACTGCGAATAGCATTGACTATTTAGTGGTTCTAAGAAAACGTCAATAACTGCGTTATGCTCACCTTAAGCACCAGT
>CAYFUP010000174.1:0-5835 GCA_964346235.1 uncultured Bacteroidales bacterium
TCTGGCTGGTTCGGATCATTGCTCGAGACAATCAGCAAATTTTCAGCTTTTCCTTTAAATAATGGACCGAATTTAATGGTAAACTCCCCTGATTGGCCAAATGATAATTTATCTTTTACTTCCCCATCTTCTAAAGAATATCCTTTGGCTGTCTTCAATCTTAATGCGGCCGATAATGGTAAAAATCCATTATTGCCCAAACCAAAGGTTTTGGTTACGCTGGCACCTTTTTGTACCTTGCCGAAGTCTATTACCGACACCTGGCTCTGAAGAAGGTGCATCCCTTTTTTAATTATGATAGTTGGCTCTTTTCGTATTCCAATTCCCAGCATATTTCCTTTTAAACTTTTATTTTTAATATCATTGCTGTTAAAAATAATTTCTAAATAGCCTGACATACAAGGGATCACATCAACCCAGTCAAAAATAGGTACAATGATTACCAAAAAAAATACTGATTGATCAGTAATTTTAAAATTACCAAAAACATAATTAAGTAATTATATATCAAATAATTAATGAGTAAGTTTAGAAAAGAATGCTTATTGTTAAACAGTAAATTATGTCGAATCTTGCTGAAACAGAAATCAGCATCAGTATGCTGGCGTGCGCAGGCCTCAAATTATTTCAAATCTCCTCTTATGGTTGGCCTCATCTTCTAAAAGGCCTTCACCAAATACTAAGCAGGAAATGAATAAAAATTAAAAAGGATCATTAAAAAGGATTTTGAACATGCCCTCTCTGTTCAAACTGAATCCTTCTTAGAACCACTTTAAAATAATTGGTTGGTTTTCTTAGGACCACTAAATAATTTCAAATTGAATGGCAAATTGCAACAATTCACAGGTATTGGAAGCTTTTGTTTTTATTAGCATATTTTGCCTGTGTCTATCGACGGTATGCTTACTGATATACAGCATTTCAGATATATCCTTGCTGTTATTTCCTTCAGCAATAAGCTTAAGGATTTGTTTTTCTCTTTTTGTGAGGTTTATGTTGTAATACTTCTCTTTTAAATTAATCATCTCTTTGCCGGTGGACATCCAGCAATTGGATAGACGGTTGGACCTAAAGCCCGGCATCATGGTACATCGAATTAAATTCGCAATCATTTTTCCTTCATTATCAACTATGATTGGTGAACATTCCTGAAAAATACGGGTATAATCTCCATCTTTCTTCCGAATGGAATAATCAATGTTTAATTTATACTGAAAGGGTTTTAATCTCTTGCTGTATCCTATCTTCATTGCTTCCTGAATGGCATAGAAGACAAAATCAAATTCATGGGGATGAATTATCTCTAAGAATTTATTCACCGGAGCTACATGATTATTATATCCCAAGACTGATTTAACACCATTTCCGGCGACAACTCTGGCTTCAGGTATTAAATGGGCATAAACAAACTGATCATTAAAATTTTGAAAATGATTTATTTGATTTCTGATTTGTTTGACAGAAAAACTACTATCCAGTGAATAAGGAATATTACGAAGCGAATAAAAATAATCCAGCACCTCTTCTGAGATTTTCATGTGCTCCCCGTTTATCTGATTATAACAAACCCTCTACGTTATGATCATTTTGAATCCTTTGAACCCAAATCCCATAAAATCTATCATCACAAAAATAGTATATTATTCCTGTTATTTAAAATCATTATTATGTTTTACTTTATATGCTTCTGTATCCATTATTACTCATCGGGCAATGCCCGGCCAAATACAATACACATAATGGTTTTAACCGGTAAGCTTCAACGCAACAGGATTTTTATTAAGCCGTTCATTGAACCGGTTAAAAATCATTACGAATGAAAATTGTTCACAAGAAGATAATACATAACCGATCATGCATAAAATATAAAAAGGTTTATTATAATATGAATTAGTTTTTATCGTTTTCTAAACATCTTAGTTAACTGTATAATTGAATGCAAAAGTGGTTCATTGGCCTTTTGTTTTAAGCTAAATTTTTATTATGAACAAAAAAATTATTATAACGATTTCTATTGTTGCATTGTCTTTTTATGCTTGCAACAATGAGATGAAAAGTAAAAAGGAAAAAAACATGAGTAATAACCCGCTTCTGATGGAATGGAAAACCCCTTTTCAGGTACCGCCTTTCGGTAAGATAAAACCAGGCCATTTTATGCCGTCTTATAAAGAGGCCATGAAAAGACATAAGGATGAAATTGAAGCCATTGTTGAGAATAAAGAAACACCCAATTTCGAAAATACGGTGCTTGCCTTTGACCGGTCTGGTGAACTGCTCCATAGAATTGACAAGGTTTTTGGTAACATCAGGTCGGCCAACACCAATGATGAACTCGACAGCATTGCGAAGGAAGTCACTCCCCTTCTTTCCGGCCACCAGGATGATATCTCCATGAACAAACCATTATTTGAGAAAATCAAGTCTGTTTATGATAACCGCAAACAAATGGGGCTGGACGAACAGCAATTAAGGGTGACTGAAAAGCATTACCTGGATTTTGAACGCAGAGGCTCTAATCTGAATAAAGATGACCAGGATGCCTTAAGGAAAATAAATGAAGAGCTGTCCATGCTCAGCTTAACATTTGAAGAAAATCTGCTGGCCGAGACCAATGAAAATTTTAAACTTGTCATTGATAATGAAAACGACCTGGCCGGCTTGCCCCGGGCCGTTATCGAAAATGCGGCTTCAAAGGCCAGAGAAGCCGGTTTACAGGATAAATGGGTGTTTACGCTGCAAAAGCCCAGCATGATACCATTCCTTCAGTATGCCGAAAACAGGGACCTCCGGAAAAAAATATATCGTGGTTATTTTATGCGCGGTGACAACAACGATGAATCTGACAACAAGGACATTGTTGCTAAAATGGCCAACCTCAGGGTAAAAAAAGCCCGCCTTTTAGGATATGATTCCTATGCGGATTATGTCATAGCCATTAATATGGCCAAAACACCGGAAAAGGTGGAGGAATTCCTGTCGAAAATCTGGGAACCGGCCCTGGAAGTGGCAAAATCGGAAGCCAAAGCCATGCAAAGAATGATTGATGAGGAAGGGGGTGATTTCGACCTTGCCCCCTGGGATTGGTGGTATTATGCGGAAAAGATTAGAAAACAAAAGTATGATTTGGATGAAAAGGATGTTAAACCTTATTTTTCATTGCAAAACGTTCGTGACGGGATGTTTCATGTGGCGAATCAACTTTGGGGCATTACTTTTGAAAAACGGGAGGACTTGCCTTTATATCATGAAAACACAGAAACCTTTGAAGTAAAGGAAAAGGACGGACAGCACACCGGCATTTTATACCTCGATTATCATCCCAGGGCATCGAAAGGTCCGGGTGCCTGGTGCACGACATACAGAAGCAGTGGATATGACTGGGATGCTCAGCAAAAGGTTGACCCGGTTGTTTCCATTGTATGCAATTTCACCAAGCCTACCGCAAACGCTCCGGCTTTACTGACTTTCGATGAAACAGAAACCCTTTTTCATGAATTCGGACATGCCTTACACCAGTTGTTCACAGAAGGCAAATACAAACGAACTGCAGGACGGGTTCAACGGGATTATGTGGAATTCCCGTCTCAGATTATGGAAAACTGGGCTGCTGAACCGGAGGTGATGAAACAATATGCCAAACATTATCAGACTGGTAAGGCCATTCCTGATGAAATCATTGAAAAACTGGAAGCAAGCCGCCATTTCAACCAGGGGTTTGCCACGGTTGAATATGTGGCAGCCTCATTCCTGGACCTGGCTTATCATAATCTTGAAGAAACCAGGGATATTGATGTCCTCGGATTTGAAGAAAAGGCCATGAAGGATATCGGATTAATTGACGAAATACTTCCCAGGTACAGGTCGCCCTATTTCGCCCATGTCTTTTCCGGCGGCTATTCAGCGGGCTATTACGTTTATATCTGGGCTGAAATATTAGATGCCGATGCTTTCAAGGCTTTCAGGGAATCGGGGGATATCTACAATGAAAAACTTGCCGCCAGTTACAGGAAACATTGTCTGGAGCAATGCGGACAGGATGAAGGCATGGCTCAGTATGTTAAGTTCAGGGGCAAAGAACCTTCCATTAAACCATTGCTGGAAAAAAGAGGGCTGAACTAAGGGCTTGATGCGAAATAAGGTTTACAAGTTAAACTAAATTATTTTGTTCTTTGCCAAGGCACAAAAACTGCGAATAGCATTGCTATTTAATGTTTTTTGTAACGAAGGCAAGGGGCAAAAGAACAAGTTTAAATGTAAAGTTTATTTCGTTTCAAGCCCTAAATTCAGAATGCAATGATTTATAAAACCAGGCGAAATATCATTAAAAGTTTCATGTATGTATCACTTACTGGTTTTACCTCTTTGTTAAATCTTAATAATCAAAGCATAGGCATGGCCCGAAAAGAAGAATACGAACCAGGATACCTCACACTTCACAAATCCGGGGAGTTGAAAAAACGCGGTGAAGGGCTATGGAGAATGATGGAAGCCTGCGAACTCTGTCCCAGGATATGCGGGGATAATAAATTGAAAGGTGAACGGGGCGATTGCAATGCCAATGCCGATTTGGAAATTGCATCTTTTCACCCGCACCATGGTGAAGAAAGGCCGCTTGTCGGCACCGGCGGGTCAGGGACCATCTTTATGTCGAATTGTGCCCTGAAATGTGTCTTCTGCATCAACTGGGAAATCAGTCAGGGTGGTGAAGGAAGGGTAAAATCCATCGACGATTTTGCCAACATGATGCTGGCCCTTCAGGAGAGAAATTGTGTAAACATCAATATCGTAACCCCGACCCATTACTCCCCTCATGTTCTGTTGGCTCTGGATAAAGCGGCTTCAAAAGGATTACGGTTGCCCCTGGTTTATAATACCTGTGGTTATGAGCGGGTGGAAATTCTGAAAATGCTGGATGGGGTGGTGGATATCTATTTACCTGATTTCAAATACTCCGATAATGACATGGCTTATTTGTATTCGTCCAGGGCAGAAAATTATGTAGAAAGCACCCAGAAAGCGCTGCTAGAAATGCACCGGCAGGTAGGAACCGCCAAACCGGCATCAGACGGACTCATGTACCGGGGGTTGATGATCCGTCATCTGGTGATGCCCAACAATGTGAGTGGAACCAAGGGAGTGCTGGACTGGATAGCCAAAAACCTGCCAAAAGATACATTCATTAACCTGATGTCGCAATACCGGCCGATGTACATGGCTGATAAGTTTCCTGAAATAAACCGGTCAATTACCGGCGAGGAATATAGAGAAGCTGCGGTTCATGCCAAAAAACTGGGCCTGACCAATGTGGAGCTTCAGGGGGTCGATCCGGTAGAATGAACGATGGATAGGGTTAAATCTATATTTCTATTTCCGGTCATTTCATGGCCATGAGGACTATGTTATCTCCGTACACGGCATTACCGGCTCCAGGCGCGGGAGAACAAGGATAAAGCTAAATGCTGTCAGTTTCTGTGTTAATAAAAAAAAAATTTACATCTACAATATTGCCTGAATCAGCCAACTGGTTTTGCACCCTGTCAATCTTATCCTTATCCTGAAAAATACAATGGCTCAGTATAATATATTTCTGGTAATATGATTGTATAGATTTATGTTTTTATATTTCTCCGATGCTAAAGCCTATGGATAATGATATATTTAAGTTCCTGATAAATTGTGATTTGGGATTGTCTTCTTTTATGAAAAAGGAAGCAACTTTTTACCACAAAAAGAAATTATCCAATGAAAGACAACAATATCATTATGAACCCCTCATCAACGCCCGTTCACAACAAGGACATGAGATAACCATGAGGGCTCCATCGGCATTTGAAA
>CAYFUP010000175.1:0-5786 GCA_964346235.1 uncultured Bacteroidales bacterium
TATCAACGGGGCAAGACAGGTAGAGGTAACCATAAACGGGATAGGAGAAAGGGCCGGAAATACTTCCCTGGAGGAAGTGGTGATGATTCTTAAAAGCCGTTACCAGGTTTTAAACCTGGAAACAAAAATAGATTCTACCCAGATCATGATGTTAAGCCGACTGGTTTCCAGGTTGATGAGAATGCCCGTGCAACCCAACAAGGCCATTGTGGGGAGAAATGCATTTGCCCATTCATCAGGGATTCATCAGGACGGAGTGCTTAAGCACCGTGAAAATTACGAAATCATCAATCCTTCCGATGTCGGTATCAAGGAATCCAACATTGTGCTTACCGCCCGGAGCGGAAGAGCAGCTTTGAAGCATACTGTTGAAAAGCTTGGGTATGAATTGACCACCAATGAACTGAATGATCTGTATCAAAAATTCCTTGATTTTGCGGATAAGAAAAAGGATGTGACCGATGAAGATTTGCATGTATTGATTGGGAAAACCAAAGAATTTGAGGAAACCAAGATTAAACTGGAACACCTTCAGGTGATTTGCGGAAAATCATCTGTTCCCGTGGCCACAGTGAAGATAAAAATAAACGGGGATATCATCACCGCGACGGATACGGGTAATGGTCCAATTGACGCTTCCTTCAATGCCGTCAAACAAATTATACGCCGGGAAATCAGACTGGAAGAATTTGTGGTACAGGCCATAACCGAAGGCAGTGATGATATCGGGAAGGTCCACATCCAAATTGAAAACCAGGGAAAGCTTATTTATGGTTTTTCGGCACATACCGATATTGTGACGGCTGCCGTAGAGGCATACATCGATGCCATATCAAAAATTATTTGATTGGATATGTAATTCAGGTTTTTGCTATACCTTAATATTATATGGAACAGGTACAATTGAGAATTATTTTAATAATGTTAAACCTTAAAAACGGATAAAATTGGAGAAAAAAACTTTATTTGATAAGATATGGGACAGCCACGTTGTGAAGGAAATTGCTAACGGTCCCAGTGTGCTTTATATTGACCGGCACCTGATTCATGAAGTAACCAGTCCTCAGGCTTTTGCAGGACTTGATCAACGGGGAATAAAAGTGTTCAGGCCTGAAAAAACAGTGGCTACCCCGGATCATAATGTTCCTACCATTAATCAACATCTGGAAATCAAGGATTTATTGTCGAGGACACAGGTTGAAAAACTTAAAGAAAATACCAGAAATCACGGGATCACGCATTACGGACTCAATCATCCATATCAGGGCATTGTTCATGTGGTTGGCCCTGAGCTGGGATTGACGCAACCCGGCATGACCATTGTTTGTGGCGACAGCCATACTTCAACCCATGGGGCATTGGGCACAGTTGCTTTCGGTATCGGAACAAGTGAAGTGGAAATGGTATTGGCCACCCAGTCTATTTTGCAGCCCAAACCAAAAAAAATGAGAATAAATGTCAATGGCCCATTAAAAAATGGGGTCACTGCCAAAGATGTTATTTTATATATCATTTCAAAAATATCAACTTCAGGGGGTACCGGACATTTTATCGAATATGCCGGTTCAACCATCAGAAATCTCTCTATGGAAGGCAGAATGACTGTATGCAATATGAGCATTGAAAGCGGAGCAAGAGGGGGTATGATTGCCCCGGATGAAAAAACATTCGAATATGTGAAGGGAAAAGAGTTTGCCCCAAAAGGAGCTGATTTCGAAAAAGCCCTGGCCTATTGGAAGACCTTATACACCGACGATGGAGCGGATTTCGATACGGAATATGCTTTTGATGCCGAAGACATAGAACCCATGGTAACCTACGGCACAAACCCCGGCATGGGGATGAAAATTACCGAAAGGATACCTGCCGAAGCCGATGTGATAGAAAGAAACAGGCCGTCTTTTAGCAAATCATTGAAATATATGGGATTTCAATATGATGAACCTTTAAAAGAAAAACCCATTGATTATGTATTTATTGGAAGTTGTACCAATGCCCGTATAGAGGATTTAAGAAGCGTTGCTGAATTTGTCAAAGGCAAAAGCAAAGCCGGTAACGTCTCTGCCTGGATTGTTCCGGGTTCCAAACAGGTGGAAAAACAGGCATATGAAGAAGGGATCGCTGACACCCTTGAGAATGCAGGGTTTGTGATGCGCCAGTCCGGTTGCTCTGCATGCCTCGGAATGAATGAAGACAAGATCCCGGCCGGTAAATATGCAGTTTCCACTTCCAACCGAAATTTTGAAGGAAGACAAGGACCGGGAGCAAGAACCATTTTGGCAAGTCCCCTGACTGCAGCTGCTACAGCCATTACGGGGAAAATTACCGATCCAAGGGATTTGTTGTAGATACAAAAGACATGGGTTTCAGGGACTGATAGCAAGCAAAATATTAATCAGAGAAGAATTAGAACATTTATTCAATCATTAAACTGAAAAAAATGGCAATAGATAAATTCATCGAAGTAAAATCAACATGTGTTCCGCTTCCCTATGAGCACATTGATACGGATCAGATAATTCCGGCTCGTTTTTTAAAGGCGACCACCCGCGAAGGTTTTGGTGAGAACCTTTTTCGTGACTGGCGTTATGATAAAAATAACCAACCCATCAAGGAATTCGAACTGAATGATATGAAATTCGATGGGGTAATCCTGGTTGCCGAAAAAAACTTTGGAAGCGGCTCAAGCCGGGAGCATGCAGCATGGGCGATATATGACTATGGCTTCAGGGTGGTGGTCTCCAGCTTTTTTGCGGATATATTTAAGAACAATGCCTTAAACAATGGGTTATTACCTGTACAGACGTCAGAGGATTTTTTGGAAAAATTGTTTTCAGAAATTGAGAAGGACCATGGAACTGAAGTAAAGGTAAATCTTGAAAACCAGTTCATTGAAATATTGTCCACCGGAGATAAGGAAAAATTTGACATCAATCCTTACAAAAAAGAATGTTTGCTAAATGGGTATGATGACATTGATTATCTTTTAAATATTAAGGATGAAATAGAGGCGTTTGAAAGAAAAAAAATTTAATGTTTTAAGGGGGTTTTAAGAAGGCGTCAGGAACAAAGCATACGAGATTTAAGTATCAGGATTTACTAGTCTTAAATGACGGGTGCCTAAGGTGCGCATGGCTTAGTTATTGACGTTTTCTTAAATCCACTATATAAGATTTAAAGAAAGAGGAAACAAAAAATGGCAATTGAATTAATGGATACCACCCTTAGGGATGGAGAGCAAACTACCGGAGTTTCTTACACGGATTCCGAAAAGCTTAATATAGCCAGGGTATTATTAAGTGAAGTGAAGGTAGATCGAATCGAGGTTGCCTCGGCAAGGGTCTCAGAAGGGGAATTTAGATCTGTGAAAGCCCTGACCGACTGGGCCAAAACAAATAACTACAATGATAAAATTGAAGTGCTCGGATTTATTGATGGAAAAATTTCCCTTGAATGGATTCAGGATGCAGGAGCAGAGGTGGTGAACCTGCTTTGCAAAGGATCGGAAAAGCATGTCAGGGAGCAGTTGCGTAAATCGCCCGAAGAACATGTGGAAGGTATTAAACAATCCATCAAGTATGCTGAAGAAATGGGGATTTCCGTTAACATATATCTGGAGGACTGGTCCAATGGTATGAAAAACTCCAGGGATTATGTGTTCTTTATGATTGATTCTTTAAGAAATGAGAATATTAAACGCATAATGCTGCCTGACACCCTGGGTATCATGAATCCTGAGGATACTTTTGAGGCATGCAGTGCCATGGCTGAAAGGTATCCCGAAATACACTTTGATTTTCACCCGCACAATGATTACGATTTGGCGGCAGGGAATGTTTATTATGCTGTAAAAGCCGGGATGAGGGGAATACATACGACCGTAAACGGACTGGGTGAACGGGCTGGAAATGTCCCGCTTTCGAGTGTTATTGCAGTCATGAAAGACCACCTTAGAGTAGAGACTGCTGTAGATGAATCCCAACTGAATAAAATCAGTAAGTTGGTCGAGTCTTTTTCAGGAATAAGAATTCCGCTCAACAAACCGGTCATCGGAGATTATGTGTTTACCCAGGTGAGCGGGATACATGCAGACGGAGACAGCAAAAACGAACTTTATTTTAACGACTTGATGCCGGAACGCTTTGGGAGGGAAAGGCAATATGCCATGGGTAAAATGTCCGGAAAGGCCACGATTAAGAAAAATATTGAAGACCTGGGCATTGAACTCGACCCCGATTCCATGAAGAAGCTTACAAACCATATCATCGAATTGGGTGATAAAAAAGAGTTTGTAACAAAAGAAGATTTGCCTTATATTATATCTGACTTCTTTCAAAGCAAATCCATAGAGGAAAAGATTAAAATCAAAAATTATAATCTCTCGGTGGCACATGGTTTGCGTTCTGTGGCCACTGTTAAAATTGAGATTCATGGGAAGGAATATGAAGTTACCTCTTCCGGTGACGGCCAATATGATGCATTCATGAAAGCCATCTGGAAAATTTATAAAGATCTGGGTATTGAACATCCGGTACTGAATGACTATGTGGTAACGATTCCGCCGGGAGGTAGGACAGATGCATTGGTGGAAACCATCATCACCTGGCTATATAATGAAAAAGAAATAAAAACCCGTGGATTGGATCCGGATCAAACAGTGGCAGCCATCAAAGCAACCATGAAAATGTTAAATATCATAGAAAGACAATAACTGTGTTATACGCACCTTAAATACCAGTCACTTATAACAAGTAACTCCTGGTACCTAAGGCTCGCATGCCTTGTTCTTGAGGCCTTCTCAGAAACATTTTAGAGCCACTTTAGAATAATTGGGCAGATTACTTATTGCCACTATTTAGCTTTCTTTTCCAATATTTCTTCCTCATCCAATACTTGCTTGCTGTCACATGGCTCTTCACTGCCACATGCACAAGAGATGCCTTCATTTTGTAGTTCCGGTCCGATGGACTGACAGGAACCTCCTGAAAACTGACCGTTCCGTTGCAGCAACATCCTGATGCCCATTCCTGCCAGTGCAATCAACAATATTATTATGGTAATCAAAAATACTTTTAGCATATATGTTTTTTATTATTAAACAACGTTTTGCGTGATATTGTTTAGAGATATCCATCTTTGATCCAACGGGAAAAATGGTGATGGCTTAAACTACAACTTGATTATTAAAAATAAATGGGGTATTCCTGAAAATCAGTCGCAATGGCAACCATTGTCTCTATACAGATTTCTTCTGCATATAAGTTCTTCATGACGGGCACATTTTATCCCATGTTTTCGCATGGCTGGATTTTTGCTGATGGAGGTTTCAGGAAATTTACCATTCTTTTTGAAAAGAATATTTATCAGAAATCCCAGCATGCTTATTACCAGAATGGAGGAACTTAAGAGGATGAGCTTTAAAAACATTTCTTTTCGTAATCATTAAATACGATGCAAACTAATATATTTTTTAATCATGATCAAAAATTCAGGAAAAATTTTCAGGGGGATGTATGTTTTTGTAATAATATTCATTAATTGAGGCAAGTATGCAGTAATGGAAAATTTTTATTAAACTTGTATTTTTTTAATTTTTGAATAATTATGCCTAAAATCCTATTTTTTTATTTCCTTTACACAGTGGCACTAAGAAAACTAACTAAAAACTTCAAAGTGCTTTTCTTAGAAACACTTTAGCATAATTTGTTAGTTTTCTTAATTTCACTGCTTAGAGGATTGGTGATATGATTTTTTGAAGATGAGGTAGATTTTATTTATAAGGTTAG
>CAYFUP010000176.1:0-5724 GCA_964346235.1 uncultured Bacteroidales bacterium
TGCCTTGTTCTTGACGCCTTCTTAGAACCACTTAAGCATAATTTGTTAGTTTTCTCACATACACTACAAAGTGTAAACCATTGATTTTTAACTTTTTAATTGTAGCTTAGTGACACTAAATAGCTAATTCTGAAATCCGATTAATCTTGAAAACCTTTTTCTTCCTATCTCCTGCAGCCTTAGTCGCTCAAAATAGGTGATTATCTTGTTCAGCACATCATAATATAATAAAACGTACCAGAAAATGATTACGAGCCATGTGCGCAGGTTATTGAACCAGAAGGTATCAATTTTGATGTTGCCCGCTATTTTTGCCGGAGCAAAAAAATGCGCCCGGCCCCACGGGGAATTCGGCAAGCGGTAAATGGGATCCGTTAACGGGATCATCTCATTATCGTGAATGTAATAATCATCCCTTTCATCCACATTCATCACCTGATCAGCCAGCTGCTTGTTATAAAACTTATTTTTATATTTTGCAAACTGCTTTTTATCTCCCAGCTCATCCACCATTTGGTTAAACTTTTCATTCTTTTTATCCAGTGCCTCCTTGTAATGCTGATCAATGACCATTTCCAGGGTATCCAGGTAATCACTTACCCTGCTCTTGAACTTACCGGTTTCATCCGTTTGCATTATTTCACCCGGGTTGCTGTGGCTTACATGATAATTCCCGGATAATTGAGTCAGTTCATTAATCATCAGCTCCTTTTTATCCTCATTTACCGCATCATCCGGTTCCCCTTCAATATCGTCCAGTGTTGCTCGAAGGACAGACAGCTTGTAAACCTTATCAAAAAAAGTGTTGCTGATGACTTTCTCGGTTTCATAAAAACGCTTTTCAAAATCATTTTCTTTAAACTGCGTTACAGCCAAATTTTCATATGACCAGCGGGAAGTGATCAGATCGCCTATGACCGGGACAAATTTCTCGGCCTGCACCGCCTTATTCATCTTGTGAAAATCGATGATAACCCCGCTGAAAATCAACTGAGGTACAAGGATTAGGGGAACAAGGATATAGATGGCCACAACTGACTTGAATCCGGAAGAAATGTTAAGTCCGATCAAATTGGCCCAGCATGCAGAGGTGAACAAAATGAAAAAATACTCCGCCGTTAATCCCCGGATGCTTAATATATAATTGCTTATCACCACATACATCACCATTTGTAAAGCAGATATAATAAACAAAATCAATATCTTGGCATTCAGGTAACTCGACCTGCTGAAGTTCAGAAATTTTTCCCTTTCCAGCAGTTTTTTATCTTTAAATATTTCCTCCGCACTGATTACCATTCCAAGGAAAAGGGCTACAATCACGCTCATAATAAGGAATCCCGGAATATTCGGGTTTTCGCCAAACAAATATCCCGAAATATTGGCGGTTACCGGAGAATTCCTGGAGATAAAGGCAAGGATTAATGCCAGCAATGGAGCTTCTAAAAGGGTTAATAATACATATTGCCTGTTGGCCAATTTGGCAAACAGGTCCCGTTTAAAAAATATGCCGATTTGTTTGAGGTGTCCGGGTATTTTAAAATCAGATTCAGGCACCTTATGCTGATAGGGCCGTTTTATTTTCTGAACCTGAGGCTCAATGGTTACCATGTAATCTTCATACCAATCCCTTGGAGATTTCTTTCTTTTCAGGGTCAGTCTCCCGTTCACGTCCACCACCCTTGCTTCAATGTTTCTGAGAATCTGATCGGTGTCAATGTTTCCGCATGTAGGACATTCACTAAACTCCGCATCCACAAAACGGTTCTTTCTTTTAAAATAGGTCACTGCATCCACAGGATTTCCATAATAAACCACATAACCTCCCTGATCAATGACCAGCAATTTATCCAGCAGTTTAAATTTTTCCGAAGATGGTTGGTGAATGGTGGCAAAAATCATTTTTCCCTTGAAGGTTTGTCGCTTGAGCAAGCCCATTACCCTTTCTGAATCCATTGAAGAAAGGCCGGATGTGGGTTCATCGACGAATAAAACAGATGGTTCGCGCATTAGTTCCAGGGCAATGTTTAATCTTTTACGCTGACCTCCACTTAAATAGGTATTCAGGGCATCACCAACGCGTAAATCGCGGGCCTCAAACAAATCAAAATTTTCCAGCGATTGCTCCACCACTTCATGAACCTGATTCTCTGTATAATTGCCAAAGCAGAGTTTTGCATTATAGTATAAATTCTGATAAACGGTCAGTTCCTTTATGAGTGTGTCGTCCTGCGGCACATAACCGATAACCCCCTCCAGCTTGTCTTTATCCGCATGCAGATCAAAACCATTGATTTCAATCCTGCCTTTATGAGGCTTAATATTTCCGTTTAGTACCTTTAACAGAGTGGATTTGCCCGAACCACTGCTTCCGATAATTCCGATCATTCTGCCTGACTCTTCAGTTAAGGTAAAAGGCTTAATGCCATTTGGTCCGCTTCCGTATGAATATTCTATGTTATAGGCATTAAAAACAGTTCGGACTTTGGTGGTTTCCTGAATAAACTTACCGGAAACCCAGGTATAATAAATAGATCCGACCTTAGGGTTATGGATAACCCCGCCCAATGACCAGATATAAGTCCGCCCTTTCTTCAGTTGCTGACCCTGCAGTGTCAACTGATCATTGCCAAAATATCGGACAACAAAAGTATTTGAGCTTTTTACGTACAGGACAATAATTCGGCCATCCAGGTTGTCTATTCGGATATGCTTCTGAACGGGATATGAATCATCGTCGTAGGCATCAATGAAGAGCAGGTTGGCCTTATTTTTTATTTTATCAATGGCGCTTAGGGAATACTGCTTGATGTCATAATACTCGGCTTCATCAATTAAAAGACGTTTGGTTGTTTTATCCACAAATACAATCTCAAACGGACTTATTTGCTTATCAGCACTGATAAAGTCAAGCAGATTGATGATGATTAGGATCTTCTGTTCCCTTTCCAACTCTTCATTCAGCTGATCACAAAAAATATCCAGTCTTTCATCCAGTGTTTTTCCGTGAATCACATCATGTTCCGGACTCAAAGATTCAGGATGATAATAATCCACCCGCTGATCAAAGTATTCAAGATACTTTTCTGCCAGCTCATTATCCAGTTGGTGATGCAGGTAATCGCTGACAATCTCCCTTTTGTTCCTGATTTCTGCTGATTTGTTTGCCTCTGAAACCAAAGCAAACAGCCGCAACAATGCTTTAAGGATTTTCTCATTCATTGCGAAAGCGCATTACATTTATTATAGGCCATTGCCGGTAAATCCATTTTGCTGGTACCGGTCAATGATGTGAATGATGCATGGGATGGATAGTTCAAGGACCGTATCACTAAGAAACCATGCTTTCCCTGATTTTAGCAATTTTTGAGGTTATCGCTTCAAGCTCACTTCTGGATATGTCAGTTCCGGCATTTTCATATGTCTCCAGCAAGTCATTAAACGCTTCGTGAATCAAGGCCACATCCTCATCTGTTTTGTATTCATTAAGCAGACTAACCACCTTTTTCAGGGAGCTTTTTTGATCATAAATAACCTTTACAATTTCATAGTTATTATAAGTATCCTCAGAGATATGGGTGGCAATATACAATCCTTCGGCCCATATTCCGGAAATCATTAAAGCGGCCAGGGCCGGACTGTCTTTTTGCTCCAGGTAAGAATAGGTTTTTTCAAAGATTCCTGCGATAAAATTGACCAGGGAATCTTTTTGTTGCAGTTTTTCCTTTAATTCCTGCTGGTTATAGTCTGGATAATCAAGTTGAATATCCAAATCTTTTCGAATGCTTCCAATGGTGCGCGTATATTCCTGTATCTCCTCGGTCCGGTTATACGTGATCACATAACTTAAATCAGCAGAGTACACGCCTATGTTGATGGCTTTCAACTGTCTGGTAAAATACTGGTCAACATTGCCGGTGGAATTTAATACATCCCCAAGGTATGAAGCCCCAATATCTTTTAATCGCTCGTGAACTTCAAATGGTGAAGGCAATGGATAGACTACTTGCTGAACAGCCTGTTTAATGCTGTCTTTTGTAATCCCCTGGCCGGCTTTTTCCTGGGTTTCTTTTTTGCCGGTTTTGCATCCATTCATGGTCCATGCAAAAGCTATAAGTACTAAAATAAGCCATGTTAATTTTCTTCCTGTTTTCATTGTCTGTGGGTTTTTAGTTTCACGATTTGTAAAGTATAACGGATAATTGGTACAGATGTTTATTTTGTGGCAAATTTAATAAAATAATCCACTAAAATTTAAAACGCTTGTCTGCTTTATGGTTGAAAACATCCTTACGTGCCTGTTCAAGCCATCCGGTGCGGCAATCTGTGTGGCTGTCGAATTCCGGAACATACGGCTTAATATCCAGCAAAGGCGAGCCATCCAGCATATCAACATTTTCAATATGAAGAATACCATTTTCTATTTCAATTAATTTCACAACCGATAATCCGATTGCATTCGGCCTTTTTGGGGCCCGGGTAGCAAATACCCCTCTTTCCGTTTCATCCATAAAAGGTTTTACATGCAGTTCATACCCTTTGCTTTGATGAAAATGATATAGCAGGATAATGTGGGAGAAATCGCTAAGATCTTTTAAACCTTCTTGAAAAGGTTCATTAATGATAACTTGTCCTTTCACACCCCGTGCACCCGTAGGCTGGATCGGCATGCCTTCCGGTCTGACAAACGGACTGTGTATAATGCCTATTGGTTGTATTTCCATATACTATGTTAATCTTGCTTTACTTGACTGAAAAACTTGTTTATATCCCTGGAAACATGTTTTTTGTATATTTTTGTTTTTGAATGATAATTTAATTATATTTCGCACAATTTTATGAATAATATTCATTTATAAAAAGTCAAATTAAAAATTTATTTCTTATGCAAAATGTATTTCGTTTCATGGCACTCATGCTGATAATACCAGCCATATTTTCTTGCGACAGCTCCAGAAAAGTAGATTTATTCAACGGACAGGACCTGAGTAACTGGACAAAGTATTTAGAAGATGAAAACGCAAACCCGGACAATGTATTCCGGGTTGAAGATGAGGTAATTCATATAGCCGGTGTTCCTAATGGTTATATCCGGACGAAGGAAAGTTATGAGAACTATAAATTGCATGTGGAGTGGCGCTGGGTGGAAGAACCCGCTAATAGTGGAATTTTTATTCATTGCAGTGGCGAAGACAAGATATGGCCCAGTGTTCTTGAATGCCAGCTTGCGCACTCCAAAGCAGGTGATTTGGTGTTTTTAAATAGCAAAGGCACTGTAAATGGCGAACCTTGTCGGCCACATCCGCGTGAAGAAAACATCAGTATTTGTACAAAATTTGAGGAATCAAGTGAAAAACCTGCGGGAGAATGGAACGAAGCCGACATTACCTGCCGGGATAACAACTTTGAGTTTGTTATCAACGGGGTACTGCAAATGAAAGGTTCCGCCGAAGGAAAATCAAAAGGCAACATTTGTCTCCAAAGCGAAGGCGGCCCCATCCAATTCAGAAATATCTATCTGGAAAAGCTGGATTAGCCAGCATATCGCAGCGTCCATTGTAATTAGTGGCTCTAAGAAAACTAACAAATTATTCTAAAGTGGTTCTAAGCTACAATTAAAGCGTTTAAAAACAATAGTTTACACTTTTGTAGTGTATGTGAGAAAACGTCTATAAAGTCAGGAAAGAATCTTAATGAACGAGTGTCTGTTCAGAAAGTGCCAAT
>CAYFUP010000177.1:0-4687 GCA_964346235.1 uncultured Bacteroidales bacterium
GGGATTGTTCATCAATTCCTTTACTTCTTCTGGTGAGGGACCGAGTATGCGGGAACGCAGCATCAGAAAACCAATTGAAACAATTATCAAGGATCCCATGACAATCAATAAATATTTCCATGGAATGCGGTAATAAGTATTATTGTCCGGAATATTTCGTTTGGACTGTTCGCGCTTCTTGCCCTTTTCTTTTTTATTTCTGGAAGTACTAAAAAAATATACACTCAACGGCATAATCCCTAAAAAAGTAATGCCATTTTCTTTGGAAAACAAGGCCAGGGTGAAAAAGAATATCGCTGCCAATAAAAACTTAAACTTATGGTTTTCAATATAATGATATGTCCATAGCACGGTCAGCAAAGAAAACAAAAGCACCATGATTTCATCCCTGCCTTTAATGTTGGCCACGGCTTCCGTATGAACCGGATGGGCAATAAAAATTAGGGTCCCCAACAAAGCGACCACATAAGGTTTTTTGATTCGCCTGTTTCTATGTAGCAAAAGAATCAGCAACTTATATAAAACCAGGCATGTGAAGGCATACAACAATATGTTCATAAAATGACTGACATGCGGATTCAATCCGAATATGCTATATTCTATCGCAAAAGTCACCAGTGAAAGGGGCCGGTACCTCCCTCCTGTCACCAACTTTTTATCTTTTCCGAAAAAACCACGGAAAGAATCATGGCTGAATAGTTCATCAATCTTTTTGAATCCTTGTCTTGTGAAAGAATTTTCCGTTATCACAATGGCATCATCCATGGCATATTCATTGAGTATGGTGTTGCCATAAAGCAAAAATGTTAAAAGAAATATGGTGAAATAAACATATTTCTTGTTAGATATCATTTCATTCAACTTCATCATCCTTTACATTTGAATATGATGTTAAAAGCAAGGTTAATGATATATTTATCTGTTTATGATTTATTTTCAATTGACTTCGTCGAGCTCTCAAGCTCGGTTGTCAGATGGAACATCCATGAATAACTTAGCGCAGCGATCTCACGACCAAAGGGAGTAATCATGCGCGTGTGTGATTAACAATTAATCATGGAGGTTTCATCATTTTTCAACCTGCCAGAGGCTTTTCAAAACAGTCCTTCAAATTTTATATACAATGAAGGGTGCAGAAAACCATAATCCTTTCTATTATTCAACAATTATTTGAGCTTCAATTTATAATGATATTTTGCTACAAGACTTCAATCAAAATTAATCCATTTTTCGTACAAATAAAACAGCAGTAATCAGCGAAAATGTGAGGAAAATGATAAAAGCAAGGAATAATGCAGCAGACAGACTCAGGGTGTCAGTGTACCAGCCCAGAAAAGGACCGATTAACGAAAAGTTGAGACGAATAATGAAGTTCCTGACGGACAAGACAGTTGCCCTGACATCGGAGGTGGTGATGATGTTGATGTAATTTTTCAGAACCGGGGTTGCCACTCCGCGGATCAGATAAAATAAAAACAAAAATGAAATGGCCCATAAAGCATTAAACTGACTGACCAGAAAATATCCAAGCGGTATGCTGATGGCTATAAAAAGAACAAAATTCCTTCTTCCGAACCATTGTTCCACTTTGTGGGCAAACAAAGCGGTGATACCGACGGACAAGTTTAAAAATGTCCAAAGCACCCCAAACATGGCCAGCGGAAGATCAACCATTTTAAAATAGGGCTGCACGAACCAAGCCATGGTTAATGTTGATGTCCCGATAATGGACGAAAAAAAGATGGCATTTCTCAGTTTCTTATCTTCCCTTAACGAATTCCTAACCACATCCATGATATTCTTGAAGCTCATTTTGCCGGCTATTTTATGCCGGTACGGTTCCGTAATAAAAAAAGCGGCAGGGATGGCAATAAAAGCCACGCCGGCCTGAAAATAAAAGGGGGTTCTTATGGTAATCTCTGCCAGCAATCCACCCAGAACACCGGCAATGGCTTCTGCAAAATTGCCTGTTGACACCAACCTTCCTTCAAATTTCAAATATTTTTTTTCATTTTTCTGCTCGGCCAGCGTATCATAAAGCAAGGCAGAGTCAGCCCCGGAGATAAAACTTTGTCCGATACCCATGGCCAGTTCCGCAAATAAGAACCCAATGAAAGAGTAAGAAACAGTATATATGCCATAACCCAGGAATCCAAAGAACGCACCGGCCAGCAGCGTGTTCTTTCTTCCCAGGACATCGGCAAAATATCCGCTTGGTATTTCAAGAACAAATATGGCAATGGAATAAATGGCTTGTAAGATAAACACATCCTTCATGGAAAGCCCGTTTTCCTGGTAGAAAACCACGATTATGGGCATGACCAGCATAAACCATTTGGCTATTTTCAGGATATAGAGTACCGGAATGTTGTATTTTAATCTTCGGTTTGCTGACATTCAAATCTTACATGTAGCGCTTTTGCAAGTTATTCTTTGTTTTGCATATTTATAATTGAAATGCGGAAGACTAAAATGAAGCAAAAATAATCAACTTAATGAAATACAGGCAACCGGAATATGGAAAGGAATATCATTATTCAGTGAGATCGTTAAAATTAGCGCTTACCAGAAAGCAAAAGTCAAGTAATTTAAACCAACCCACCACCAATTGCCTACTGCTTACTGCTTACTGCCTACTGCCTAATGACATCTGCTTACTGCCTACTGCCTTCTGCTTACTGCCTACTGCCTAATGACATCTGCTTACTGCTTACTGCCTTCTGCCTACTGATCTACATACTCTTAATCTCCTCTATCAGCTTCTGCAGCGAGTCTTTGGCATTACCAAAAAGCATCCGGGTCTTGTCATGGAAGAAAAGGGTGTTTTCAATGCCGGCATAGCCTTTGCCCATTCCTCGTTTCATGACAATGATGTTTTTAGCGGTTCTGGCTTTGATGATGGGCATACCATAAATGGGACTGCTTGGATCATCTTCTGCAGCGGGATTCACCGTATCGTTGGCACCTATGACGACCACCACATCGGTACTGGGCAGTTGCGGATTGATGTCATCCATCTCAATTAACTTTTCATAAGGCACATCGGCCTCTGCGAGCAATACATTCATGTGTCCGGGCATTCTACCTGCCACGGGATGTATGGCATATTTTACTTCCACACCATTGGATTCCAGCAACTTATCGAGTTCATGACACAGGTGTTGGGCCTGGGCGACGGCGAGTCCATAACCGGGTACCACCACCACCTTCTGGGAGTAATTTAACAGCACCCCTGCATCACTCAGCGATATTTCTTTGATGGTACCTTCATCGGAGGATAATGCAGCGCCTCCCCCACCAAATGCACCAATGATCACATTCAATAAAGAGCGGTTCATGGCTTTACACATCAGTACGGTAAGGATGGAACCGGCTGCACCGACGAATATACCGCCTAAGATCATGGCCTGGTTGCCATAAATAAAGCCGGCCATGGCAGCGGCAATTCCTGTAAATGAGTTTAACAGGGAAATCACAACCGGCATATCGGCGCCACCAATTGGCATGACAAACAATACTCCATATAGCAAAGAAACGACCAACAGCGCATAAACCATTACCAGATTCATCTCCCCGGTCACCGATAAAAATACCACCAATCCAATGACAACCGCCAGAAGAAGAAGATTTATATATTTCGTGTAGGATGCACGGATGTCCCCCACTTTTCCGTCCAGCTTTCCATAGGCAATTAAACTACCACTGAATGAGATGCTTCCAATGGTTAATCCCAGCAGGGTAATGACCAAAATTCCGGATCCGGTAACATCCGGATATTCCATCAAAGCTACCAATGCAGATGCAGCCCCCCCTGTCGCATTAAAGAATGAAACAAGCTGCGGCATGGCGGTCATCTTCACCCTTTTGGCTATTGTCCAACCAAGTATGGAACCAACCAGAATGGTAATAACCACAATAATGCCGTTGGTCAGCGAAATGCCTCCGTCAGCTCCCGTTTTATGCAAAAACAAGGTGCTTATCATAGCCAGTACCATACCGCTCGCTGCCCATATATTACCCCGGCGGGCTGATTCGGGATGGCTTAGTAATTTTAAGCCAACGACAAAAAAGATAGCCGCTACCAGATAACTTAATTCAAGTAAGGCTTTTCCTATGGTAAAAAATTCTCCATTAATGGTGGTGTATAGTATGTTCATCTGTAATATATTTTTATTGCATTTTTTGAATATGTAACTTTTCTGTCATTATTTTATGAACTTGATATAGCGCCTGTTTATGAGTGTTTTTCTACTTTAAATCTGTTATTGCTTTCACTGCTTTTTCTGTTTCTTTTTGAACATCTCCAGCATTCGATCGGTGACCACAAAACCGCCTACCACATTTAAGGTTCCGAATAAAACGGCAAGAATGCCTAAAATGAAATTTAATGAAAAAGAGACTTCAGCATGACCAAGCAGAATGATTCCCCCGATAATGATGACTCCGCTAATGGCATTTGCACCCGACATCAGCGGGGTATGCAATACGGAAGGCACATTTGAAATGACTTCAATGCCCAGAAAAATGGTCAGGGCAATGATGAAAATCGCCTCTTTGTAAGAATAAAAAAATACCAGTATATCTTCCATGATTATTTGTTTTAAAGTTCTTTAATCCTTGTTTACAGCATGAGTGTTTTTTTAAAATCAACCCTTACTGTTTTTTTATCTCCTACCATTTTATGAAT
>CAYFUP010000177.1:4697-5640 GCA_964346235.1 uncultured Bacteroidales bacterium
CTCCTTTCAAATCAAACCTTTCTGATTTTTTCTCTTATCTGTTTATGCATCAGCAACATATTATGAATTCATAAAGGATTTCACCCTGTCACTGACAATTTCGCCATCATGACAAACACAAGTTCCTTTGATCAAATCATCTTCAAAATTCAGGGAGAATTCTCCGTCTTTATTAACAAAAATATTGAGAAAGTTGATCATGTTATTGCCGTACATGCGACTGGCATCCACGGGCATGTCTCCCGGATAATCAGATCTTCCGATGATGGTTACCTGGTTTTCAACTGCATTTTCCCCATTTTTTGTCAGTTCACAATTGCCACCCGATGAAGCAGCCAGATCGATTATCAGTGAACCAGGTTTCATTTCGTTTACCGTTTCTTTTTTGATTAGTAACGGGGCTTTTTTGCCTGGAATTTGAGCCGTAGAAATGATGACATCAGACTTCACCGCATGATCATGAATCAGTTGCTGTTGTTTTTGCTTAAACTCTTCTGTCTGCTCAACGGCATAACCACCGGCAGAGGCTTCATCCCTGGCTCCTTCCACTTCAATGAATTTTCCGCCAAGACTTTGAACTTCTTCCTTGACTGCTGCCCTTACATCAAAGACTTCAACAACTGCACCCAGTTTGCGGGCGGTTGCAATCGATTGCAATCCTGCCACACCGGCACCCAAAATCAGTAGCTTAGCTGGTTTGATGGTCCCGGCGGCCGACATAAACATGGGGAAAAATTTAGGCAGGTTTCCGGCAGCATCCAGCACCGCTTTATAACCTGCTATGGTAGCCATGGAAGATAAAACATCCATGGACTGGGCGCGGGTGGTACGGGGGACTATATCCAGACTGAATGCGGTAATCTTTTTAGCTTGAAGCTTTTCAACCAGGCTTTTTCTCATCAACGGATTTAACACGGAAAAGATCATCTTTCCTTCCGGAAGG
>CAYFUP010000178.1:0-5594 GCA_964346235.1 uncultured Bacteroidales bacterium
GTAATTATGACACCAGATAAAATTGAAAAAGAGAAGATTCGAAATGACAATGACAAAAAGTCATTACCAGCGATAATGTTAAGCAAAATAATCGAATTTTTTCAAATAAAATTATAACCTTTGTGCAATGTATAAAACTGTATTGACTAAATAATAATTTGTTAGTTTTCTTAGTTTCACTAATTAAATTTATAACGTCATGTCAAAAATTATTCCAAGGCCAAAAAGGGTTACAACGCATATCCTGCAGGAAATGAAAGTAAAGGGGGAAAAAATATCCATGCTGACGGCATATGATTATTCAATGGCAAGGATTATTGATTCAGCCGGGATAGATGTCATGCTGGTCGGTGATTCTGCTTCCAATGTGATGGCTGGCCATGAGACCACGGTTCCAATAACCCTTGAGCAGATGATTTATCATGCAGCCTCTGTCGTCAGGGCTGTTGAACGCGCCATGGTGGTGGTGGATTTGCCATTCGGAAGTTATCAGGGGAATTCCAAAGAGGCCCTGATGTCCGCCATAAAAATTATGAAAGAAACCGGTGCACATTCGATAAAAGTAGAGGGTGGAGAGGAAATACAGGAGTCTGTGACCAGGATTCTGTCCGCCGGAATACCTGTCATGGGACATCTGGGATTAACCCCCCAATCCATTTATAAATTTGGTACTTTCAAAGTCAGGGCCAAGGAAGAAGAAGAAGCCAACAAAATTATCCGGGATGCCCATATGCTTGAGGATTTGGGCTGCTTTTCCATCGTGCTGGAGAAGATACCTGCAAAACTTGGAGCCAGGATTGCCAGTGAGTTGAAGATACCCATTATCGGGATAGGCGCAGGAAGGGACGTGGACGGACAGGTGCTTGTCTCGCATGATATGCTTGGCATTACGCAGGATTTCTCCCCCCGGTTCCTGAGGCGGTACCTGAACCTTTTTGAGGATATCAAAGGAGCGGTTCAGCATTATATCGATGATGTCAAAAACCTGGAATTTCCGGGTGATAAGGAACAATATTGATAAAAAACATGAACAATAATGCCTGCGTTCATCATTTCAGTGGCCTGAACCTTCAAACATTGATAAAGGGAATACTATAAGTGAGCAGGATTGAGGTCATATATGAGGACAACCATTTAATTGCCATTAACAAAGACAATCATGATTTGGTGCAGGGCGACAGGACAGGCGATGTTTCCCTGGATAAAAAAGTGATGTCTTATCTGAAAAATAAGTATAATAAATCCGGCGAAGCTTTCCTTGGGGTTATTCATCGCATTGACAGGCCGGTCAGCGGGATTGTACTCTTTGCCAAGACCTCCAAAGCGCTGAGCAGAATGAACAAAGTTTTTAATGAAAAAAAAGTACAAAAAACCTACTGGGCGATAGTAAAAAACAAACCTCCCCAAAAGCAAGACAAATTAACTCATTATCTGGTCAGGTACCCACAGAAAAATAAATCCCTGGCTTATGATCAGGATCGGCATAATGCCAAATGGGCGGAATTGAACTACCATTTAACAGGAAAGTCTGATAATTATTACCTACTTGAAGTAGATTTGCACACAGGCCGGCACCATCAAATCAGGGCACAGTTAAGCAAAATTGGCTGTCCGATAAAAGGGGATTTGAAATATGGTTTTCCGCGTTCCAATAAAAATGGAGGAATTAGTCTGCATGCCAGGCGATTAAGTTTTTTTCATCCGGTACGAAATGAACCGGTTGTCATGGAAGCAAAATGCCCAGAAGGGGATATCTGGAAAGCGTTTGCATTTTTATAAGTCAGCTGGTTTCATTTTTCCTTTTTTTTTGGGCCATTATACCTGGAAAAACTGGAAATATATACCTGGTTCCAATATTCATTTTGTTTTTTAGTTATGAACCTTGATTCGGACTTATTAACAATTGCCAACTTTTTATTAACGATAAAAACTATATGAACGGTTTAATCGTTGAAGTTTCATAGAATACAAAACATATCCCGATGCGGTCGTTCAATTTATTCCATATAGTTCATTGCTCATCAATATTATTTTTTCTTTTCATTACCGGATTTTTTCCCTTACAGGCCCAAATTACTGAGGCCAGAATTTTATACATTGAAAAATATAAAGAATTAGCAATCAGTGAGATGAAGCGTACCGGCATTCCGGCCAGCATCACCCTGGCCCAGGGTTTGCTGGAGTCTGACAATGGCAATAGCCGACTGGCAAGAAAAGCCAATAATCATTTTGGCATCAAATGTCACGACTCTTGGGAAGGAGGCCGGATTTATCATGATGATGATGCGAAAGGAGAGTGTTTTCGGAGATACAAGTCAGTATATGACTCCTATAAAGATCATTCTCATTTTCTTACCAAAGCATCCAGGTATGCTTTTTTATTCGAACTTAAGCCGGATGATTATAAGCGGTGGGCCAGGGGATTAAAAAAAGCCGGGTACGCTACTGATCCCACCTATGCCAGAAGATTAATCAAGATAATTGAAGAAAATGAATTGTATAAATATGATGGCGATTATGATGAAGATAAAGATTTGTTTTATACCGTAAAACAAACGGAAAAACCACATGAAATACGAACTGTAAACCGGCGGGATTATATCATTGCCAAGGAAGGAGATACCTATATTGACATCGCAAAGACATATGAAATGATGAAATGGGAAGTTTATAAATATAATGATTTACCAAAAGATGCAGATATAACCCCGGGGCAGCGTATTTTCATACAACCCAAACGAAATAAAGCCGCCAGGGGAAATAAATTTCATTATGTGAAGGAGGGAGAAACCATGTACACGATTTCACAGCAATATGCCATAAAATTAAAAAAGCTGTATAAGCGGAACGATATGAATCCTGGTGAGCCAATTGAACCTGGACAGAAAATATGGTTGAGGGTTCGGAAACCATTTCAAGATGATGAAGATGGAGATGATTCTTTCAGGATAGAGTTTAATCCGGAGTGAACCACATTACAATATTGAGTCAGTTTTCATATAATCACTAAATATTGACATTTGCTCACATACACGAAAAGAATGTAAACAATTGTTTATAAACGTTTTATATGTAGCTTAGAACCACTATATAATGTTTTTGATTTCTTCCATGATTTTGGAGGCCAGTAAAGAGGCATCTTCCATGGTTCGGCTTTCAGCATAAACCCGGATGATGGGTTCAGTGTTTGACTTCCGGAGATGCACCCATTCTTCTTCAAAAGAAATTTTAACACCATCCATATCATTGACCGGGTACCTGCTATATTTATCCTTCATAATATCCAGTATTTCATCCCCATTAATCTCAGGTTCCAGCTTTATTTTTTTCTTGGCGATGTGATATTGAGGGTATGTTGCTTTTAGCTGAGAACATGTCATTCCTGATTTGGCAAGATGTGATAAAAACAAAGCAATGCCCGCCAAGGCATCACGGCCATAATGAAGTTTTGGATAAATAACCCCTCCATTTCCTTCACCGCCAATGATGGCTTTTTTATCTTTCATCATCTGCACCACATTGACCTCACCCACGGCTGAGGCAAAATATTTACCACCATGTTTCCCGGTGATGTCTTGTAATGCTTTTGTGGAGGAGAGATTGCTCACGGTATTGCCTGATTTGCGCTGAAGCACATAATCCGCTACAGCAACCAGGGTATATTCTTCACCAAACATTTCCCCATTTTCCATAATGACGGCCAGCCTGTCAACATCCGGATCGACCACAAACCCTGCATCAATATTAGAAGCAGCCATTTTTTCCGATATATCGGTCAGATTTTCGGGTATTGGTTCGGGATTATGAGCGAATTCGCCGGTAGGTTCAGCATTTATTTTCATAATTTCCATGACACCCAGTTTTTCGAGCAATCTGGGTACGGCGATGCCGCCCACGGAATTGACACAGTCAACAGCAATTTTAAATTCTGCATTTTTGATGGCTTCCAGATCTACCAGGGATAGATTGATGATCTTTTCAATATGATTATCAGTATAATTGTGGGGGTAAACTTTTCCCAGGGCATCAATCCCGGCAAACTTAAAATCCTCTGCATCGGCTATATCAAGGATTTTTTTTCCTTCAGCTTCATTAATAAACTCTCCTTTATCATTTAATAATTTCAAGGCATTCCATTCTTTGGGATTATGACTTGCAGTAAGAATGATACCTCCATCCGCTTTTTCTTCTTCAACGGCTAATTCAACGGTGGGGGTGGTGGCAAGCCCCACATCAATCACATCAATACCCAGGCCTGTAATGGTTGATGTAACAAGATTATTCATCATCTGACCTGAGATTCTTGCATCCCTGCCAATAACAATTTTAAAATTCTTTTTGATTTTTTTTTGCTTAACCCATGTCCCGTAAGCTGCTGAGAATTTGACCGTATCAATTGGATTTAACCCCTCTCCGGGCTTTCCTCCTATGGTGCCCCGGATGCCTGAGATAGATTTGATTAAAGTCATGGATTCAGATTTTATTTCTGTTTAATTGATGTTCATTCCCGAATATCATATTTTTATCGTCCTGCCCCTTGTTATCTATTAACAAATAGCCTTTTCAATAAAAAAGGGGTTAAATCGCATTCAACCCCCTTTTAATTATCTTTTTAATTTTTTCCGGATTATTGTATTTCAACAACTTTCTTTACAGAAATATTATTATTGATATCAAGTTTAATATAATACACACCGGTTGCCAGTCCCTGATCCTTAGCGGAAAATTCTATCTTATATTGCCCGGATTCCTGGAATTCGTTTACCAGATTGTTGACTTTGTTACCCACTGAATTGTAAACGTCTATGTTCACCTTGCTATTTTCTTTTACAGCATATTCTATATTCACATGTTCTGTGTAAGGGTTCGGGAATACGGAAATGTTGGAATTAATGGAGTTGTTTTCAATGCTGGTAACAGATTTCCTGGTTTGAACGTTTTCTTTAAAAGCAGCCTGGTTTGATACAACCCTGCCATTTGCCGTGCTTTCTATCAGAACAAGTAAAGGGAAACGCTCATTTTCTGCATACCATCTATAGGTAATGATTTCCACATTGGTTTTGTGGTTGTTGATGGTTCTCTCATAAGCCCTGGTAGTTTTAACCCTTAACACATCATTGACTTCAAGGCCATTCGGAAGTACCAGTGTCCCAAAGCCATCTCCTGTGACAGCATAGGTGCCTTCGATCGTTCCGTTGGGATTACCTGAGACATAAACACCGGAATAATCTCCACTAAAGCTGTCGCCATAAGAGAAAGGATAATTCATTTTAACAAACGGCTTATCAAATTTTTTGATGATTTTGTTATTGACAGCAACACCATGCAGTTTTAACGTTGATGGATCTCCGCTGAAAAAGAATTGATTGGAGAATTCTTTCAAAACGACATCTGATTCAGTAAATTCATTCATTTTAGGTGAAAGGCCAATATCATCAACCCTTCCTTCAAAATCCTTTGTGGCTTCAAGTTCTGAAAAATCCCAGGCAATGTTGAATCCGCCCTCTCCCGGGTTTACATAAGTGCAAATTTTCATGTTGTTATAATTGTCAGCCAGCAATCCGTGGGATTGATATGTTAAAGAAAACTGACTG
>CAYFUP010000179.1:0-5575 GCA_964346235.1 uncultured Bacteroidales bacterium
AGGGATAAAAATCCGGCCGGTAAGGCTTATAATTCAATCAGCAATGATCCGGTTCCTGAACTAACAAAAGGAGAGAGCGGCATCATAAAAAATGATTATGCGGCCAACTTTGAAGCTTTTTTGAATGATAAACCGGAGGACAAACCATTCTCTTTCTGGTACAGTGCCATTGAACCGCATCGACCCTATAATGCTGGAATCGGCAGACGTTCCGGTAAAAATCCTGATAACGTGATTGTGCCCGGTTTTTTTCCTGATGACTCCGTGATGCGAAATGATATTCTGGATTACCTGTTTGAAGTGGAATGGTTTGACCAACATCTTGGCAGGATACTTTCCCTCCTGGAAGAAAGGGGGGAACTGGAAAATACCCTGGTAATCGTAACCTCGGATAACGGCATGCCATTTCCAAGGTGCAAATCAAACCTTTATGAATATGGTACCCACATGCCCCTGGCCATTATGTGGAAAGATGAAGTTAGAGGAGGGCGTAGTGTAAGCGACTTTGTCAATCTCATCGATTTTGCGCCAACTTTTCTGGAAGCAGCCAATCTTGAAGTTCCTGGAAACATGACAGGGAAAAGCCTGATGCCAATCCTGTTATCGAATAAATCCGGACAAGTGGACGAAAGCCGGAATCGCACCTTCTTTTATAAAGAACGACATGCATGGTCGCAGCCCGAAGGAGCACCCTGTCCGTTCAGAAGCATTCGAAAAGATGACTGGCTGTTGATCTGGAATCCAAAATCAAACATGTGGCCTGCCGGACATATTGAACCTCAATATAATTGGTGTCATTGTTCCTTTGGGGACGTGGATGGCGGCCCCGCAAAAAACAGGATTTTGGAACTGGCTGAACAGGGCGATTCGCTATATTATAAACTTGCTTTTGCAAAACGTTCCGAATACGAGTTGTTTGATGTAAAGAATGATCCTTATCAGTTGAAAAACCTGGCTGATGATCCGGATTATAAGGATGTTCGGGAGCAATTGATACAGGAACTGGAGGATTACCTCACACAAACCAATGATCAGGATGAGGGGAAGGGGGGGGGTATTTAAGAATGCCCCTTATTACGGGCCAATCTATGAGGAAGAATATAAGCCTACTATAAAAAGACAGGAGCAATAGATGGAGGTATGGAAAAACTTATTAATGATTACATAGACAACATAAAATACGGAAAAATTGAAACTTTTACAAAATGAAGAATATTATTAAGAAACATACCCTGACAAAAGTCATTTATGTGCTTTCATTTTTGATACTTGTCGCTTTTTTTGGCTGTAACACGAGTGATAACCTGGACTTGCGTTCTCCTGACGGCAGCATAGAATTCAAGGTGGATAATCAGAATAATCAGTTGACTTATGAAATTTACCACAGGGGGAAACCCGTCATAATAAGCTCCAACCTCGGATTGGAAAGCAGTCAGAGAAGTTTTTCCAAAGGTAGCATCGTAAATGCAGAACAAACCGAAGTAAATAAAACCTGGAGTCCCATTTACGGAGAAAAAAGTGAAATGATTAACCATTACCGGGAAAGTGTCATGACCATTAAAACAGCAGAAGATTATACCATGATGTTGAGAACCCGGGTTTATGATGACGGGGTTGCTTTCAGGTATGAAATACCACAGCAGGAAGACCTTCAAAAAATCACCCTCACTGAGGATCTTACAACTTTCCGGTTTGAAAAGGATTTTGAATGCCGGAAAATCCGCTACCGTGATATGGATTCCGAATTTAAGCCGGAACCATTAAGTACTGTTGAATACAGCAAACCTCCAATGGTTGTGCAAACCGAAAATAGTTGGGTAGCCCTGAATGAAGCGAATATTTATGACATGAGCATGATGTATTTCGTGAATCCTGATCATGAAACGGCCATGCATGCCAGTATCGGCTTATCGGAACTTGAGTTGCCTGCAAAAACCCCATGGCGGGTGATCCAAATAGGAAATGAAGCGGCAGATTTTATCCATTCGGATATTCTTCCAAACCTGAATGAACCATGCAATAAAGAGGAGTTTTCCTGGGTGAAGCCTGGCAAGTCTCTTTGGGAATGGCGAAACCGGGGAGATACCATCAACGGATTTGTATATTCCTGCAATGAAGCAAGTTTTAAAAGGCTTATCGATGATGTGGCTGAGCTGAATCTTGACTATGTGTTATTTTGCGATGGCTGGTACAGTAAAAAGGGGCCGCAATATCCCAGGAAGGATCTTGATATGCCTTCCCTGATTGAATATGCGAAAAGTAAAAAAGTAGAGATATTGTTATATGTTGACCGTCAGCAGGTTGACGCCAACAATGACTGGGACCTGGAGGAAGTGCTTCAGACTTTTAAAAAATGGGGAGCTGCAGGCATTAAATATGGCTTTTTAAGCTTTCAGTATGAATTGATGGATCCTTCTACCTTTCAGAGGCAGGAATTTGTAAATGAAACATGGGACATTGTTAAAACATCCGCTGAATATCAGATGCTGGTGAATTTTCATGACTTTCCATTACACCCCGGAGGAGAACGGATCACCTGGCCGAATAAGATCACTTCTGAATTCGGTCATGGACAGCAGGATGCCAGGAAGTCATTCGGTCCGCGTACAGCTGTCTCTGCACCCTTTTTTATAGGTATTTCCGGTCCGATTGATATGACCAATGGGTTCTATGACCTGGAAGGGTTGCACCGGCGTATCAAAGTGGACAAAGAAGGAATATTCAGTACTGTGGCAGCCGAAAATGCCCGCTGTCTCATTAATTATACTCCCTTGCTCATATTGGGTGACAACGGGGATGAGTTCCAACAAAAGAAAGATCTGTTTGATTTTATTCAGTCCATGCCCGATACATGGGACGAATCGAAAGTACTACACGGAAAACCGGAAGATTACATCATTATTGCCCGGCGCTCGGGAGAAGATTGGTTTGTTGGGGGCAATACCGATGAGGAGGAAAGAAGCTTTGAGGTATCACTGGACTTTCTGGGGAAAGGAAACTACGATATTACTCTCTACCTGGATGCTGAAGATACCCACTACATAAATAATAAGGAAACTTATGAAATTAAATCACTAACCGGCAATGAAAATTCGGTCATACCTGTCCGGATGGCACCGGGCGGGGGATTTTCAATGAAAATTATCAAGCAGGATTAAAAATTTTTATTATATTTGCTTTATATTAAGACTTCATTAAGACCTTTTATAACCCGGAATGAAAAACTTTGTCCTTATTTCTGAAGAAACAAAATTCAACCTGCTGGATGATCATGAATGTTATGTGCATCTGGCTCCAAAACCCGGATTCTTTCAACGCCAGTGGGAAAGACGGCAGGTTTCGGAATTGCGGCCCGACTCGGTGGTCAGTCTCCCCATGCTCCTGAAAACCACCAATGGCTGGCTATCCATACCGGAGGCTGAACTGGACGACTATGCAGGTATGTCTCTTCAGGTGTTGAGGGATGGAACCGGCAGGCTGGTAAGCATCCTGGATACGACCGGAAAATATAAAGACCATGTGCCTGTTACCGGCAACATTCCATTTGATACTCCCTGGCGCGTGCTTATGATGGCTGAAAATCCCGGAGAATTTATCGAAATATATATTTAAAGATGCCCCTGATGCAGATGAAAATCCGGAACATGTAGTAGTGTCGGAGATAACTGTCAGTCAGGGAGATAATCATTCAGCCATCCTTGCTTTTGGTGGCGGAGAGGCCATATGGCTGGAAGCGAAAACACCGTGATTAAAGCCAATATAAAAGGTTGTCTCTTATGTATGCTCGCTTTGTTATACTTGACAGAAAAGAAATAAATGAATATGAAAAGCGAATCAAACAAATTTCGTTTGGCTATTAGGGCATTTCCTCCTTTTGAGAACACCATTAAAAAGATATGGAGAACATATTGCCAGCAAACAGGGTGTGACTTAGAACTTGAACTGATGCCATTTGATTTACATTCTTTATATAATGAATTATTAAGAGATGGAGGGCTCAAAGCCGGAATCTGGGATGCAGCGATTATTAACACAGATTTTTTGGCAGAAGCCTATGAATCAGAAGCTGTGGAAGATCTTGGAAATATGATTAAGAAAAATCCCCCGGAGGGTTTCCCTGAGGATTGGTCAGATTCTTTATTGCATTTGCAAAGATTTAATGATCAAATAATTGGGATTCCTTTTCATGACGGACCTGAATGTTTGATATACCGAAAAGACTTGTTTAACTCGAACATTGAACAGGAGAAATATTATCAAAATTATGGAAAGAAGCTGGAACCTCCCAGAACCTGGGATGACCTGCGAGATGTATCGGAATTTTTTACAAGGCCTGAACAAGACTTGTACGGTACTGCATTTGCCGCCTATCCTGATGGCCATAATACCGTTTTTGATTTTTGTATCCAATTATGGAGTCGTGGTGGAACATTAGAATCCCGTATGGGACACATCCATTTAAACACAAGCGAAGCATATGAAGGGATGCTTTATTACAGGGATATAATTCAAAACAGGCATGCCGTTCATCCGGATTGCCGGCAATTCGACTCAGTTAAAACAGGAATGGAATTTGCGAATGGAAGTATAGCCTTAATGGTAAATTGGTTTGGTTTTGCTTCTATGGCTCAGGTATATGGGGAGTCCAAAGTAAAGGGGCTCATGGATATTGCAACATTACCCGGTATCTCCCAGAATAAGAGCATTTCATTAAATAATTATTGGTTATATGTTTTAGGCAGTGGAAGCAACAAAAAAGATTTGGGTTATGATTTTATTCGATATGCGGTTCATCCTTCCAATGATAAGCTGTTAACATTAGAGGGAGGAATAGGGTGCAGAAAATCTACCTGGACCGATAAGGAGATTAATACCACCATTCCTTTTTTTCATAAACTTATTGAAATGCATCAAAATGCAATGTCATTACCCAGAAGAACGGATTGGTTTGAAATAAGCAAGGTTATTGATAAAATGGTATTGGAAGTGCTGAATACTTCAAAAGATATCAGAATAATACTGGAAAATGCGCAAAGTGAAATGGAAAGACTGGGTGGCTATTAGCGAGGGACTGAATTTAACCGGGGTTGCGAAAAGCTGCTAAACTCCTCCGTAAGCATTGAACCCTCCATCCACCGGTATTATGGCACCGGTGACAAATTCGGAAGCATCGGAAAGCAGGTAAATGACCGTTCCGGTGAGATTTTCAACTTTTCCGAATCTTCCCATGGGAGTATTCGCTATTATCTTATGTCCTCTTGCTGATAAGGAGCCATCTTCATTAAATAACAAGAACTTGTTTTGTTTGGTAGAAAAAAAACCGGGCGCAATGGCGTTGATGCGGACAGCGGTTTTGGCAAAGTGAACGGCCATCCATTTGGTGAAGTTATCAACGGCTGCTTTGGCGGCAGAATAGGCCGGGGTTTTTGTCAAAGGCTGAATGGCACCCATGGATGAAACATTCACCACGGAACCAAAATTGTTTTTCATCATATCTTGCATGAAAACCAAGCATGGCAAAACCGTTCCATTGATATTCAAATCAAATACCTGTTGAAATCCTTCCATGGACAAA
>CAYFUP010000180.1:0-5557 GCA_964346235.1 uncultured Bacteroidales bacterium
AGCATCAGCTTCCCAAGCTGAGGGTCGCGGGTTCGAATCCCGTTTCCCGCTCTTTCATTGGTCTTTTTCTCATTAGATTCAGCCCCCTGATAAGCGTCGGATTGAATAATTAACAGACTGGATAAAAATTACCTGATACATGAACATTGAAATAATTACCATTGGCAATGAATTATTAATCGGACAAATACTGGACAGAAATTCTCATTGGATGGCTCAAAAGCTCAGTGAAATTGGCCTGAATATCATTCGTATATCCTCTATTCCTGATGAAAAAGAAGATATAATCGAAAGCATTCAACAAGCCTTTGCAAGGGCTCAATTGGTTTTAATGACCGGTGGTTTAGGTCCTACTAAAGATGATATTACGAAAAAAACTTTGTGCGAGTTTTTCCATACCAGACTCATTTTTAATGAAAAGGTGTATGCAGATATAGAGCAATTTTTCACAAACAGAGGTATCGCGGTCAGTGAAATAAATCGTTCCCAGGCAGAAGTACCGGAAAATTGCGAGCCCGTGCATAATGCTTATGGCACAGCTCCGGGAATGTGGTTTAATAAAGAAGATAAAATACTGGTTTCCATGCCGGGTGTGCCTTACGAGATGAAAGCCATGATGGAAAACCATGTGATACCGAGGTTGAAAAATGAATTTCAATTGCCGGTGCTTTACAAAAAAACCATCTTAACCACTGGTATTCCTGAATCAGAATTATCAGATTTAATTGAAGATTGGGAAAATGGATTACCAAAGAATATAAAAATCGCTTATTTGCCCTCTCCTGCCATTGTTCGATTAAGAATAAGTGGAAGAGGAAATTACATTGATAATATTAAACAAAAGGTTGAAAAAAAAATTAATGAGTTAAAAGAAATCATTCATCCTTACATTTATGGTTATGATGATGATAAGCTGGAAGAAGTGTTGGGAAAAATGTTACTTGAAAGAAAAAAGACCCTATCCACAGCGGAAAGTTGCACAGGGGGCAATATTGCTAAAATGATAACTTCAGTTTCAGGGAGCAGCGACTACTTCAAAGGCGCAGTGGTGGCATATTCCAATGATATAAAAGAAAGGCAATTGCATGTTGAACATGAGAAATTAATTCAACATGGTGCGGTAAGTGAAGAAGTCGTTAAAACCATGGCCAGAAACATGATAGCAATTTATCAAACGGACTACGCTATTGCCGTATCCGGAATAGCCGGTCCCACCGGAGGTACCCCTGATAAACCGGTTGGTACGGTGTGGATAGCCATTTCGGATGGACATAACACCGTGGCCAAAAAATATCAGTTAGGAGATAACCGGGAAAGAAACATTTTTAAATCTTCGGTCATCGGTTTAAACATGTTGAGACTTCACTTGCTTAATCATGAAAAGTAAGCAAAGTTTTTACCCTGAAAAGTAAATAGTGTCAATAAGAAAACTAACAAATTATGTTAAAGCGGTTCTAAAAAGGCGTAAAGAACCACTAAATAAAGCTACTACGCTAAACATAAAGAGGTTGGAGTGGTTCATCCATGATAAACATATTTTTCCCAAAAAAAGGAGGATATTTTTTTGATTATTTAAAAATATTTGATTTATTTTGCGCTCTATATTTAAAAAACGTAGAGAAATGTCAAAAGCGTGTCAGATAACAGGTAAAAACGGACTAGTAGGTAATAATGTTTCGCATTCAAACAGGAAGACCAAAAAGAAATTTCATGTAAACCTTTTTGATAAGAAGTTTTATCTTGAAGATGAAAATCGATACATTCAGCTGAGGGTATCTGCTGCAGGCATCAGAATGATAAATAAAAAAGGTTTGAAACTTGCATTAAACGAAGCCAAAGAAAAGGGATTTATTAAAAACTATTAAGCGTTATGGCAAAAAAAGCGAAAGGAAACAGAATACAGGTTATCCTGGAATGTTCAGAGCACAAGGATAGTGGAATGCCTGGCACATCGAGGTATATTACCACCAAAAACAGAAAAAACACACCGGATAAACTCGAATTGAAAAAGTATAATCCGATTCTTAAGAAATATACCAATCATAAAGAAATAAAATAATAGTAATCATGGCAAAGAAAGCGATATCTAAATTAAGAAAAGAAGGTGGCAAAGGATTTACTCATTGCATTAAAATGGTCAAATCTGAAAAAACAGGTAGTTATGCTTTTAAAGAAGAAGTCATTGCAAATGCAAATGTAAAGAACTTTTTCAATAATTAATATTCTTCGTTCATTCATCGATTCGACAGATTTAACCGTATATATAGCTTTCTCCCTGTTTCCAGGAGAAAGCTTTTTTTTTAAATAATCAGTAATATGGCTGCTTTAGGTTTATTTTCCAGGGATAAAAAACAGACACTTGACAAAGGCTTAGAAAAAACCAAGGAAAGTGTGTTTAAGAAATTATCGCGTGCGGTAGTGGGAAAATCTAAAGTGGATGATGAAGTTCTTGATAACCTTGAAGAAGTGCTTATTAGCTCTGACGTAGGGGTAGATACCACCATCAAAATTATTGAACGGATCGAGGGCAGGGTTTCAAAAGATAAATATTTGAATACTAATGAATTAAATAATATACTCAAGGAAGAGATTGTTAATTTACTTAAAGAAAATGAAGCCACGGAAATTGATTTAAGCTTTTCTGCCCAGGGGTATCCTTATGTTATCATGGTAGTGGGTGTTAATGGAGTCGGTAAAACCACCACCATAGGAAAACTGGCCTATCAGTTCAAGAACATGGGAAAAAAAGTCATTTTGGGTGCAGCAGATACGTTTAGAGCTGCGGCGGTTGACCAGCTGGTAATATGGTCAGAAAGGGTGGATGTGGGAATAGTTAAAAAAAGTATGGGGTCCGATCCCAGTTCTGTGGCCTATGATACCCTTCAGCATGCAGTCAATCAAAATGCGGACATTGTCATTATTGATACCGCCGGCCGCTTGCATAACCGGGTAAACCTCATGAATGAGTTGGGAAAAATCAAACGGGTGATGAATAAGGTAATTCCGAATGCCCCGCATGAAGTTTTGTTAATTTTGGATGGTTCCACCGGACAAAATGCATTTGAGCAAGCCAAACAATTTACCAATGTTACCGATGTCAACTCCCTGGCCATTACAAAATTAGATGGTACAGCAAAAGGCGGTGTGGTCATTGGCATATCCGATCAGTTTAAAATTCCTGTGAAATACATAGGCATTGGAGAAAAAATTGAAGATCTTCAGGTATTTAACCGGGAAGAATTTGTGGATTCATTATTCAGTGAGTAAATGCCGATCCGCTTGATATTAAAAAAGTCATGGAAAAACCGCTCGTTAACCTGGTTACCCTGGGTTGCTCCAAAAACCTGGTTGATTCTGAATATCTGTTAAGACAACTTGAGTACAATGGATTCAGGGTATTGCATGATGCCAATTCCACCGAAGCAAAAATCATCATCATTAATACCTGTGGCTTTATACTGGATGCGAAACAGGAATCCATTGATATGATTTTAAGTTATGTCCATGCAAAGAAAGCAGGAACAGTAGAACAGATTTACGTTTTTGGTTGTCTTTCTCAACGATATTTAAAGGAATTAAAAGAAGAAATGCCTGAGGTGGATGATTTTTTTGGCGTTTTTGAGTCCCATCTTATCATAAAAAGGTTAAAAGGCAGTTATCACAGTCCATTAAAAAATGAAAGAACACTAACCACTCCATCCCATTATGCTTATTTAAAAATTGCCGAGGGTTGTAACCGCCGTTGCTCTTTTTGTGCCATTCCACAGATAAAGGGTAAATATGTTTCCAGGGAGTTATCAGATATACTTGAAGAAGCTAAATTTCTGGCATCAATGGGCGTAAAAGAATTGATACTGATTGCGCAGGATGTGACCTATTATGGATTGGATATTCATAAAGATGATTTATTGCTACATTTAATTGAAGAAATATCAAAGATAGAATCCATTGAATGGATCAGGCTTCAGTATTTATATCCGCACAATTTAAACAAACCGCTTATTGAGCAGATAAAGGATAATCCAAAAGTTTGTAAATATTTTGATCTTCCTGTACAACATATTTCTGATAAAATGCTCAACATTATGCGCAGGGGACACACAAAAAAAGATATCATAAATAAATTATCCGAAATAAGGGAAAACATTCCAAATGCTGCCATAAGAACCACCTTGTTGGTAGGTCACCCCGGAGAAACAAAGAAAGAATTCAAAGAGTTGTTGCAATTTGTAAACAACTTTAAATTTGACAAATTGGGTATATTTCAATACTCCCATGAAGAGCAAACCCATTCATATAATAATTACAAGGATACCATTTCTGCAAAAGAGAAGCAATCCAGGCAAAATATTATTATGGAAACCCAGAGAGATATATCCTATAAAAAGAATCAGGCTTTTATCAATAGAACACTTCAGGTCATGGTTGATGATGCTGAAAACGATTGTTTTATTGGAAGAACCCAATATGACTCTCCTGAAATAGACGGGGAGGTAATAATTTACAAAAGTAACATTCAGCCTGGTTCTATTTATTCTTTAAAGATTTCCGGTTCCAATGATTATGATTTGTTAGTTGATTATTGATCATCATATATAATTTATAAAAACCAGTATTCCTTCATTCATGATAACCATAAAGTAAGATTGTTTGTATTTAAGTTACATTTGTAAATTTATATTAAACCGATTAATAGATTACATATGTAAATTATACTGATTGATTATGGCATATGGTATAAAATGTAATTGTATAAATATACATATTCAACATATATACCTGTTTATCAGTATTTTTAAAATTCCTGTTAAAGTTTTTATGTAATGTTAAAACCAATTCTTAGGCTGATTTCATCAAATAACCGATTAGTATTAAACAATATACATTGATATCCAGTCTATTAAATAGGTTAATTAAACATATTCTAACAATATATCGTATAATATATTAATTTATAGCATTTTAATAAAGAAATAATTTTCTTATAACCCCTTTACGATGTATTTTAAAATAAATCCTGATTGATAAATCTTAATTTTATAATCATAATACTAAGGTTTATCAACCATTCTCACTATTTCAGAAATTTATTCCATCCAGCGTTTTGTAGAATTAAATCTTACACAAATTGTACGTGTGCGGCATCTATGATTTTTAAAAATCATGGATAGGCTTTCTAAGTATATAAGATATTTGAGCAATTTTAAAAAGCTAAGCTACAAATATCACCACATAACACATAAATAACAAATGTAAATTATCAGAAATGACATATGTAACCTTAAATTTAATTATATTTGTAATGATTTATAATACATATGTAAAATGGATGAACGTCTATCAGTTTTTATGAAAAATGAAGGGATTACCCCTGCTCAGCTGGCTCAGAAAATAAATGTCCAGCCTTCAAGCATTTCTCACATATTAAGTGCGAGGAATAAACCGAGTTTTGACTTTATTTACAAAATCATTCAGTCTTATCCTTCTTTAAACATCGAGTGGCTTATTACCGGAAAGGGTCATATGTATAAAAATATTGAGACGGCAAAACAATCTG
>CAYFUP010000181.1:0-5488 GCA_964346235.1 uncultured Bacteroidales bacterium
GTTTAACATTTCCCAGCACAACCATTTGACTAGTGATAAAACGAAAACTTTTATAATCTTCCTTGCGATGCTTATACATCGGCATCTCCCCGTTAAAGTAATAAATATAATCTCCGAACGGTTTAACGACTATTGACGAATTAAGAAATACAAAAGTAGTCCCCCAATTGTAAAAAATAAAAACGCAATCTGCTGTTTATGAACTACTTAAGATTGTGTATTTTCAAGTTGGGTTATGAACTACTTACGATTGTGTATTTTCAAGTTGGGGTAAGATTCTTCGCGGACAGGGAAATTATATAAATCCCAGGTTTATTACCAATAAAGGAGATACCACTTATAAAGCGGACTGGCTGAAAATACCATGGTGGTGTACACCTCTGATCAGGGATTTTGCCTGGGTGGAGCATGGGTGCTTCGACAAGCGGTTTATATACAATGAATCCTTTTTGACACCGTTACTTATTCGCTGGCCGGGCGCAAATCAAAGAGGAATCGTGACCAAAAAATATAAGCTGACCCATTTTTATTATGATATTGATGAATGGGAACTATACGATCGCCTCAATGATCCCATGGAAATGAATAATGTATATAATGATCCGGCCTATGCAGAAATCGTTGATAGCCTGAATATTGAGCTAAAAGCCTTGCGTAAGAAATACAAAGATTCTAAAGAACTGGATCAAAAATACATTGAAAAGTATGAATCCATGAATTAATTCATTAGTTTCTTACTATCATTTCTCCTTCCAGGACTAGTTTTTGTTTTTCTTTTTTACCTTCAATACTATTAAAAAGCAATTCAACAGATTTGGTGGCAATTTCATGAATTGGTTGAGCTATAGAAGTTATGTTGGAAGGGATATAATCAAAAATATCCGTATTGTCGAACACCGCAAATTCCAATGTGTTTAAAAGCGGTTTATATTTTGTCTTGATATGAATTAATGTTTCGGTGGCTACCTGGTTATTGGTAAAAACGATGCAGTCAACATTTTGATCGATCAATTCTTCCAGTCTATTATAGGAATCCTCTCTGATATTTTTGTAATCAATATGTAAAATCAGGTTATCATCCACTTTAATTTTATGTTTTTTAAGGGCGGCTTTATAACCTTCTATTCGATTTTTTAAGGTATATATATGTGGGGTAATGGATAATAAACCAATCCTTCTTTTTCCAAGCCTGATTAAACGTTCCACCGCTTTTTGCATCATGCCTTTATTATCAATAACGATGCTGTTCACATCCAGGTTTTCCGCGTCGCGGTCAATAAGAACGAGTGGATATTCATTATGAACCAGTTGTTTTATAACTTTACTGTTTGGATTCGAGGATGCGATGATTAATCCGTCCACCTGCCGGTTTACCAAGTCATTTATTAATATTTCCTCTTTATCTCCTAATTCTTCTGTGCTTCCGAATAAAACCTGGTATCCCTTATCCCATGACAAATCTTCAATGATCCTGCTTATTTTAGCATAGAACACATTTGAAATGTCGGCCATCAGGAATCCTATGGTATGAGATTTTCGGCTTCGTAAACTTCTGGCTAAACTACTGGGCTTATAGTTAAGTTTATTGACAATGTCCCAGATTTTATCTTTGGTCTCTTTGCTAATTTTTCTTTCTTCCGTTCTGTCATTCAGAACGATTGAAACCGTAGTTTTGGAAACCCCAGCCATATCGGCTATATCTTTCATTGTAATTTTATTCACAACGCTATGTTTTTAAAATTGAACTGATTTCTATAACTTCCATGAATGAATGCATTTATTTTCAAAGATAAAAGGTTTTTTGGAAAATCAATTATGATGTCTTACCATTAATTCCCCTTTAAGCACTATCTGATGATTTAGATTATCACCATTGATGTTTTTTAATAATAACGCTATGGCATGTTCCGCAATTTTATTTACAGGCTGAACAACGGATACAATATAGGAATGAATATATTTAAATATTTCTGCATCATCAAAAACCGCAAAAGTCAGGTTATTAATGACAGGGCCATAGTTTTCAAAAATAATATCAAATACCGTATAAGAAAGTTTATTATTGGTAATCACCAGTCCATCAATATTTTTATCCATCAACTCTTCAAATTTCTCAAAAGCGCTTTCTTTTAATGTTTTTCTGTCCACATATTTTATAAGTTCATCACTATAAGCAATATGATGATTACTTAATGAGGTTTTATATCCTTCTATTCTGTGTTTTAAAGGAAAAGACAGCGGCATAATTGACATAAGCCCAATTTTTTCCTTCCCAACTCGAATAATTCTATCCACCGCTTTCTGCATAATCAATTGATTATTCACAATAATGCTGTTGGCCTGAAATGCTTCTGCCTTCCTGTCTATCAAAACCAAAGGAAAACCACTTTGTACCAATGTCTTTATTTTATCACTATCCGGATTTGTAGAAGCAATGATTAATCCTTCTACTTGCCTGCCTATCAAATCATCTATCAATTCTACTTCCTTTTCAACAGACTCTTCAGTACTTCCGGCCAGAACCCGGTAACCTTTTTCCCAGGCAATATCTTCAACAATTCTAATAATGTTGGCAAAAAATTCATCTGAAATATCATATGCTAAAAATCCAATGGTCTTGGACCCTTTGCCTCTCAGGCTCCTCGCCAGTGAACTCGGTTTATAGTTTAATTCTTTGACAACATTCCATATTTTCTCTCTGGTGGCTGGTTTTATTTTCCGCGTATCGCTTTGGTCATTTAACACCACTGAAACCGTGGTAATGGAAACACCTGCTTTTTCAGCTATGTCCTGAATGGTTACTCTTTTCAAAAGAATGTCTTTTTATGATGAATCAACGCCAAATGTACAAATTTCTATTTTTACAAATAATTATTTATCAATTAATAAATAGGTTTTCATTTGCTGATGGTTGACCGGATTATCAGGCTCTCCAATAACTGTCTCAATGTGTGTCAGTTCATTTATCTTTTTCGGTTCTTTCCCGAAAGTAAGGTTTACCGGTTTATCAGCCATATTCCAAACCCTGGCGGTTATTCCCCTTTGAATTCCTTCTTCTGCAGGTTTCAATGCCCAAAGCAAAACCTCGGGATGAGATATCCGGATTAAGGAAAAAACATTTGATTCGTATCCTTTACCGCCAGTTATTTTTTTAGATACCAGCGGGTTCTGATGTTCCAGACTAAATTTCATTGCCCTGGTCTGATCATAAGCGTCATGCATTTGCAAAGCCAGGCGCTGCAAAAAATAATCATTGCCATCCTGATCAATAAAACCAAACCGCTCATTATAAAATTGTCCTCCTGCGAGCATTTTTATAATGGGTGTTTTTTCATCAAGAAACGAAATGGTGCTGTATCCTGACTGAAAAAAACTCAAATCTGCATTGGAAATGGTGATGCCTTTATGAGAATTGCTCATGTCGATAAAATGATTGGCTGTCAGCCATTCATAACGTGCATGTGAATTTGCATAATGACCGCCGTTCGACCGGATTTTGGCATTGATGACAGCGCCCACTTCTTCATGCCATATTTCCGGATTATCAATGTTAAATGAAAATTGCCATTTCAATTCATTGCCAAAATTCTCCGTAATTTCATTGCGGATGCAAACCCTGTCAGACCCCCTGAACAGGGTTATGCGCGTGGTATGCTTAACAGGATAAAATGATGTTATCTTTAAAGTGGCCGAAACCTGACCGATATGTTCCAGTTGCACTTCACCGCAATGTTCCGGTAAAACTATTCGCTCTGTTTTTTCATTAAATGTGGAATCCCTTTTCCATTCCAAAGGATGTTCAATGAAGAAATTGGCAGATTTCCCATTTACAGGTTTAACAAACTCTTCATCACGCGTTTTGTCTGTGAGACTTTTAATGGCGCCGTTTGGTTGAACTTTTATTTTAATCTTTCCATTTTCAATCATGCCTGTTGCCGTATCGAACTTAAAAGGAGCATGAAAATTATCTGTTTTTCCACGTTTTATCTGAAAGACTTTATATCCGACAGAAGGAATGTCAGGTGCCATAATGCGCACATAATGCTTCCCGCTTTTGATGATTTTTTCTGAGGGTACTATCTCTTCTGTTTCAAGATCCATGACATAAACAGGGAAGGGGCCTTCATACTTTAAATCGGCAAAATCTGTTCTTTTCCAGCTTAATGCATTAAAAACATAATATTGATCTTCACCTGTTTTATTTATTTGAGCAGCCAGTTCTTTAGCGGCATCATTATAAAGATCATTAACATAGTTTTCAATGTCCGAAGCAAGCCTTTTTGACCATGCTATTCTCTGTTCATCCGTCACCCAACGACTGGCCGTATTCCAGTTATGCTCATAAAAAATTCCCATATTCATAAAACAACTGTCCCTGTCAATTTTTCTTGACTCCATGAAATCCGGGTTATTCAGGCTAACCATTGTTGCCAGGGCTTCCGCATTACGCAATTTTTCAACAGATCGCTTCGTCCTGGATATTAATTCCTGTGCAGATGCCATATGCATATCCCAGTCATTTCCATAACTTACATTGTATTCAGGCAATTGTCCGCCATACGTTGAATCAAAATCAACAAAAAAATCATGTTCGGAGGATACAATCACCTCCATGGAATCATTGGTTCTATTTTTCGCCACATCAATGAATTCGGTGGTCTTGGTTTTCAAATCATCCCAGCCTTTTCCAAATGCTCCCCCTATGGAATATGGATAGTGAGGGGTATTGAGTTTATTATATAATTTGGTAACCACCTTATCGGGGTGTCTTGCTTCTGCATAGCCTCCCAGGGTCCGGTTATTCTTCCCAATGCTGTACCATTTCATCAGCATTTTGCTGTCATCCCGTCCTTTTCTCCAGTATATCTCATGTTTTCTGCGGGTTTTAATATCAGCAATATTGGTATGGCAGGCACATATGCCATGCCATGTATATTTGGCACCTGAACCGCTGAACAGGGATGAAAGTCCAAAAGGGGAGGTTTGATCTTCAATGGCATAGGCGATATTAAACCTTATATCATGTTTCCTTTCAATTCTGCCGGTATAATACAAGCCACGCAAAATAGCTTCAGCAGGAACTCCTCCGGTAACACATATCATTGGATTCAAAGGCACCGTTAGGTGACCGGACTTTATACGGTTTATCAGTCTTTTAAAATCTTTTTCGGGCTTCCGTTTTTCATAAACATACATCCAATAACTACCGTCGCAATTAAAACGGCTTTGGAAGTTGGGTGCATGATTAATGGTGCTGTCGGCCAAATCCAGATAATAATCAATCATTTCCACAAAAGCCGAATCATACGTGGGTCCCGTGGCCCGCCAATAATAATCGGTGTGATCATCCAAAGCAAGATAAATTTTGTTCTGGCTGCTGATATCACACAATGAGAATAAAAACAGGCATGAAAACCCAATGAAAAATTTCTTTTTTTTCATATGTTTAAAATTTTATAGCTATGATTATCAATACATTAAAAACGCT
>CAYFUP010000182.1:0-5458 GCA_964346235.1 uncultured Bacteroidales bacterium
ACAATATCATTATCTCCGTCCCCGTCAATATCGCCTATGGCCATTGAACCACGCGGTCCAAGCGAGGATTGGTCAAGACCTGCTTTATAAGTAAATGTTAAATCCCCGTCGTTAAGCCAGATTTCGGTACTATCGGTAGAATTTCCTCCGTTATTGCCCCATATGATATCCTGGTAACCGTCCTTATCGAGATCAACAATTTTAACCACCCCTGCACTGCCTGTACTATTCTTAAGCACCTGGCTTTGCTCGGTGAAAGTCATGTCACCATCATTGGTCCAAATTTTAAAGGTACCGGTATTGAATAAATCAGGGTAATCATCATTGTTAAAATCGCCCACCACATAACTAAAGTTTATATCATCCATCTTGGTAAATGAATCTGCCGAAAAGTTTCCATTGCCATCATTAGGGAAGAAATATGGTGTGTAAGGATTATAAGATAATTTTAACAGCACATCCACATCCCCGTCGTTGTCAAAATCTGCCGAAGTTCCATTACCCAGGCCGGTAAAGGAATTAAGATAAGAAAACATTTCCGATTGAAACACGAAATTGTTCAAATTACCGTCATCGGTAACGTTGGCTTTAACCGGTTTTCGCTCAGTTTTACAGCCGTTCGTGTTTGTTAATTCCACATAATAGGTGGTTGTCCAGAATAAATCAGGGGTAGTGAAATCTGTTCCGGTTCCTACCTGGATGCCCCCGGTTTTTTCATCGTACCATTTTATATCCCCGGTATAATCTTTTGCATCAACTGAAAGCGTTACCATTCCTGAACCTGTTCTTGAAGCATCGGTAATGGAATTAAATGAAGCCAGGGGATCACCCGTTATGCTATCCAAATCGTTTATAAATATTTTTGAAGCTGAATCCCGGGCAGCACAAAACAAATCAGGTTTTGAGTCGTTGTTCAAATCCCCTATGGCTGTACCATTATTTGAATTTCCCAATGCTACAGAATCTACATATGTATAATTGCAGCCGTCGCTGATGTATAATTTGGCATGGTCTGTACCGTTGTTCAATATAAAATCCAGGTAGGTATCCCCATTCAGGTCAGCAAAATTGATATTTGTACTTCCTGAAGGATTTGCCAGTACAGGCATTTCGGTCAGGCCAAAATACCCGTTGCCGTTGTTATATCTGTAACGCAAGCCGGCATTGTTATAGTTGTCATATACCAGGTAGTCCAGGTCTCCGTCATTGTCTATATCGGTTAGTTTTGTAAAAGCGGAATACCCGTTAAGTGCCTGTATTTTAGTAAAATACATGTCATCATTGCGATAAACGTGAGCAGCATATTGAGCCCCCCCCGTAACAATATCATTATCCCCATCACCATCAATATCACCTACTGAAATGGATGTTCTTCCCCCCAGGTTATGATTACTAATACCTGCCTTATAGGTAAATGTTCCCGAACCATCATTAGTCCATACTTCCGAACTATCAGTAGTTCCTGTACTCGAGGTTCCCCAAACAATATCAACGGTTCCGTTATTATCAATGTCTGCCAGTTTTATGACCGAGACACTGCTGGAGCCATTTCTGATATCCTGGGATTGCTCAGTTAAAGAACCTGAGCCATCATTTTTAAAAAATTTTAATGAACCATCTGACTTTTTGCCAACAATGTCATTATCCCCGTCACCATCCATATCTGCCACTTCAAAATACAGGCCTGACTCAATGGTGGTATAAGATGAAAAGCCACCCGTGCCATCATTGCTGTAAAACCTAAGATTTCCAGCTTCATCATTGACAAGCAGATCCTTATAATTGTCGCCGTCCATATCGGCAATTCTCGCATTGCCAAGCCTGTCGGATGAAGATGTGGAACCAATGGTGTCTTTATAAGTCAGGGTATTGGTTCCCGAAAATGCTTTTCCGTAAATAGAAAGCAGAAATAAAACAAATGCTAATTTCAATGCATAGGATCTCCATGTTTTACTTTGTTTCTTCACACATATCGAGGATAGCTTGCCCCCGTTTTTGGATTTAAAAGATGGTTTCATTGGAAATGGTCCTCTTTGTTTTAAAATTTAATAACTTAGGCTGATGTGGTGGCAAATAAAACAGCGATTAAACATAAACAAACAAAAGCAAGTTCATACAGCTGAATAAACCATTGTTTTTAAAATAAACGCTCATAGAAATTTAGAATTCTGATAATTAACGAAGTAAGAAGTATTCAGAAAACACTAAGGATTCCTTTGGTTTAAATAGGATCTATCCTTCAACTCTTAGTTAAGAGTTAATATTGAGAGCCTTAAAAGATTTATTATAAATAAAAACTAATTTATATAAAACAATGTGTATTACAATGAAATATAGAAACAGTCAGCGCTGCTCAATTTAATTCATTATTGAATAAATAGTGGCACTAATTCAATATAGCGGCCAGTAGTAAGTCAGCCTGAAGTCCAGGTAATCCGCTGTTTTGGAATGCATCTTCAGGTTGATGCCAAATGACAGGTTTTTATAAATCAGATAGCTTATTCCATATCGCTGAAACCAGGGCTTTTTTTGTTCAGCATCAGGAACCAGGTAGTATCCGTATTGCTGACTAACCAGGAAGCGGTTAAACATAAACTCATGTCCGAACAGAAAAGAAATGTTCATCTGGTTGATAAATGCATCGTTTTCTGGGCCATAATCGTTACTCAGTTTTTCTCTTACGCGGCCGTCCGAGACCAAATCCACCCCGGCAGTTATGGCGCTCAGTCCAATGATATATTTCCTGGCCGAAAGGTTCACTCCAAATATCAACGGATGTTTATTCACGGTATTGTTCACCTGCAGGGTAGCCAGTGCCGTGGTGGCCAAATCAAATTTTTTCCAGTCATAAGGAGGTTTTCGGGCAACCACTTTTTTTCTGAAATTGGTTTTCCCCATGTTATAATCCAGTCCGAGATTGACAGCGCCCACCTCAAGTCCGAGGTTCGGTTCACTGATTCCGGAATTCGACACATGAAAATAATGAATGCCCAGGCTTCCGTTCAACCGCTCCGTCAGTTCCATATGAAGTGCAAACCGGAAAAACTGGATAAAATTTAAATGAGAAGAAAAATAAATGTTTTCCGGGTTGGCTTCCTCATCATAAAAGGTATTGATATATCCCACCCCCTGGGCAATTTTTACCGAAGCGCTGACCTTGTTATGCGCATACAGGAAAGGTTCAAAAAAAGGATATATGCCGGTAAACTGTCCCAGTACTTCAGGATAATCATAATGATTATATAATACTGAAATACCTGCGCGGGGATAAGCGTAGAGGTTATCCCATGCTTTTTCACCAATAAAATGCCAGGCGAGGTCCATTTCAAACCCAAAAGGATGTAGTTTTCCATCCTTGTTGGCGGATTCGGTAATCATGTTCCCATAAAATGGTCGCAAACCCATGTAAAAAGGGGATTTATCCCCTGCCCTTAGGGTAATGGCAATGCTTATTAAAAATAATCCGGTAATCTTTTTCATTCACAATTGCATATCAAATGGCAGTTATCATAAACCGCATATTTTTTCTTTTGTTCATAGAAATCTTACCTATTGGTATGCATGGACAAGGCATGCCATCAGTTTGGGCTACCCGATCAAAATACCATTGTCCCTGAAAAGATATCACAGCAGCTTTATATTTATCGCTAAGTCCTGTGGTCTGTGCCTCAGAAGGGATATTTGTTTCATTCCATTGCCGCCATTAATTCTTGGTCCCTTTTTCCAGTTTATGGTTAACCTCCCTGATGACGCGTTTATGCAGCCGGCTGCGGCAGGATTCAATGAATTTCCTGACAGGCTCTTTATGTCTTTTCGAGAGTTCCCGTAGTGCCCAGGATAAGGCTTTAAATTGATTAAATTCTTATATTAAAATCTACCCTTTTTTTCCAATTAATGCTTTTGGTATTCCCTTGGCCCCACATCGCTGACATCGATGGGTTCGAATCCAACCTGGAAGGCCGGACTGTCCGGGTCAAGGTTAAAATCACCATTCTCCGGATCTTTAAACCTCGGATCGGCATAATATGAATTAATATCCATGATTGGAAAACTAACAAAAAAGTCTCTTGGCCTTCTTTTTATTTTCCATTCCTCAAAAGTTAAACCGGCAAACTCCGGATTGGGATTGTCAGGATTCCAGTATATATTATGACTGATGCCGGTCATGGACTGAATATGGAAAAACCGGAATTTGTGAATAATAAAATGATTGAATTTTTGAATAACAGATAATTGGTAGCTATTTTCGCGGAGAATAGGTATCATAAGAATCTTGAATTCGTGAATATATTTATGACTCATTATGCAATTTTTATCCGGAACTTTACACAACTCTACTTCTCCCCATAAAGCCAGACATTTCCGCGGATATAGTCCTTTAATTCGCTTTGGTTCAGGCTTATGGCTCTTTGCCGGGCTTCCTTCCGGTCTTCGAACTGATCAGTGTAAACGAAGAAATATTTTCCATCTTCCCGTTCCATGATTTCCACATTCAAATCAAGGTCAGCCATTAGCAAATCCCTGAAGTCAACGGCATCTTTGAGTTCATAGTACGCTCCAACCACCACATAAAAGGAAGAATATGATTCATCCTGCTTTGCCCGGTATTTCTCAAAAATATTCTCCATCGACTGGTTTTCCGCTTCTGCCTGCCGGCTTTCTGCTCCAGGCTTTTCCCTTTCCCCAAACAGCCCTTTTAGCCATCCTCCGGCACTTTCAAAGCGGTAACTTAACATGACTTCATGACTGCCCTTTGACATGTGAGACAGTTCACCGATACTGAATTCATAAGCATATCCCAGGTAAAAATCATTATAATCGATTCCCAGTCCTGTTATAAATGACGCATTCGTCACATAGGATGTTTGAACATAAACCAAATCCCTTATCCGTGTTATGATATTAAAATCATATTGTACGGGACTTGCAGGGATGGAATGAATGCTGGCAGAGGGCTGGAAACCCAGCACTTCACCATGCGGATTTTCCAAAACCGTTAAATTATATCCCACCGAACCATACACGGTTTGATATAGTTCCTCATGTTTTAGCATGGCGGGCAAAGCTGCACTGACAAAAAGATCGTTATAAACATAATATAACCCAATACCAGTTGAAAAATCCGTTTCATTGTAATTTTCATCTTCAAGCACCGGATCGGTGATGGTACCGGTGTAGATGTCACTCCGGTTTAACCTGAAAGTCTCAAATCCGGCTGCCAACCCGAGATTCAAGGCATGGTTCCGGTTAAAACGCAGTTTGTATGCATAAGTCATCTCGGTTAAATAGGTATTGAAGATGCCCTGCTTATCACCAGTTAACCGGATACCCCCGGATGTTTTATCCATAAACGGGTAATTCAACCCAAAATATAAATCCATGGGCGAACCGTCAAGTGATGCCCAATGATTTCTTCCTGAAAGGTAAAGGGCTATTTTTTCATCCTCATTCATGAATG
>CAYFUP010000183.1:0-5375 GCA_964346235.1 uncultured Bacteroidales bacterium
ATTTCCCGGCATACAATCCAATGGCACCGATTTTATATACACTACATTCACAGGCAAAAAAGAAGGATTCCATCCCCTTGATATTGATTTAATAAACGAAAACCCTGACCTTGTAAAACGATATTATGGACATCCTTTATTATTTATTAATTCAACAGGTTACCAAATTTTATTTCGAAATAAATGGTTCTTGGGTTTAATGGGCCATAAATATAAGCCGGGTCGCGTTCTATGCCAATATCAAAATCAGATTGGTAGGCATTGAAAATATTCTTCACCCCTCCTGAAAACTCAACAGAAGCCCCGTTGAGCTTAAGCGAGTAGCTTAGTTTAGCGCCCAAATCAAAAAAGTTTTCAGACTCCCTCAGTTCCCCGTCAGGGTTTTCCGTGCCAAAATACGGAACCAACATGCTGCCGGTATAATTACCGGTAGTTGACAAGCAAAAACTTCTGATAAAGTCCCAGTCAAGGGCAAAATAACCATACTGGTCAGGGGCCCGGAAAAATCGCTTTTCATTAAAATCTTCCTGGGGCTCTTCAAATTTACTGGTCTGAATGGTAAAACCTGAGGAAAATTCAAGTTTTTCGAGCGGTTTAAGCTTGAGTTCCATGTTTACACCCTGAACGACAGCCCCTTTTTCAGCATTAACCCGGGTATAAACCACCGTGCCATGTTCATCAGGTTCACCAAATTCATTGGCAAATGCATCATCCAAACGGGTATAAAAGCCTTCGACCAGAAACCCGGTATATACTGTGCCGACAAGTCCGTTAAAATCGAGCGAGGCCATGATGCTATGACTGGTTTCCTGTTTTAGATCCGGGTCGTTTTCATGAATCACCTGCCGGGAACCGGAGGTTTCAATGTGCAGGTCCTCATCGAATATTTGGGCAGCCCGGTATCCCTGAGAATAACTTACCCTGGCCTGCAATTGGTCTAAAACATCATACATTAAACTGACACGGGGACTAAATACATCCCCGGACTTATCTTCTCCCTTATGCTGTTCATCAATAATTTCATAGTGATCGTACCTTGCACCCAGCGATGTGCTGAATTTGTTTAACTCAAATTCGTACTGGGCGAATGCACCTGTGGTTATTGAGGACTGGTCGGAAACCACTGTGTGAGGTTGATTGCCTGTAATGATGGTTTTACCATCTTCATTGGTGCCATAAATGGGCGCACCCAGTTTTCGGTCAAACAAAAACCCGCTGGTGTTTTCAAGTCCTCCTACCAGGGATGAATTGGCAAAAACAGCCTTGTATTGCAGACCGAAATGATAGGTGTTGTCTTCAGAAAAACCGTAGTCAGATGTTGAAAAACCCGCACCATAATAGGAATCCCTGTCGAGGAACTGACCTGACGCGTAAAGCTGTAATTTATCGTATTCCCTGAAAAACCGTTCATAAGTCAACGCAGCCACATTCATTTTATGGGCGACCACCTCTCCAATTTCTCTTTGATGCAAAGGATAGCTCTGCAGATTCCCGCCATCACGCTGTTCTCTAATGGCAAAGAAATCCATTGCCAGCTTATCACGGAAGCCAAACTTGTGAAATGCCCTGGCACCGAATGTAAGGTTTTCAAGAGGGGCTAATTCGGAAAAGCTGTCATCATTGGCATCAAACTTTTCTCTTTTCCGGGTAAACCCATAGAGCGATATACCTGTTTTATTATCAGCCGAGATAAGGGAGGTGTTAAAACTTCCCGAATAATCAGGAGCTTCTCCCCCCGAACCATCAACGCCAACACCGGTAAGCGAATAATTGGTACCGGCTTCATAGCTGTTTTTTTCCGGTTCTTTCAGTATAATATTAATGGTACCGGCTATGGCATTGCTGCCGAAAAGGGCCGAACCGCCACCTCTCACCACTTCTACTTTTTCTATCATGTTGGCCGGTATCAGCTCCAGGCCATATACTCCGGCCAAACCGCTAAAAATTGGCCGGCTGTTGATGAGAATCTGCGAATAAGGGCCTTCCATTCCATTCATGCGTACCTGTGTAAACCCGCAATTCTGGCAATTGTTTTCGAGGCGCAAGCCGGGAGAAAAGTTCAATCCCTCTCCCAATGTGAGGGATTGCGAGGTATTAAACAACTCAGGAGATATGGTATTAACAATTACCGGGGCCTCGCTTCTTTTCTGTTCACTCCGGTCGGCAGATACGACAACCTCTTCTAATCCTAAGGCATCCCGTTCCAGCTCAAATTTAATTTCCTTTGTTTCATTCCTTTTAATGGTGATTTCAACTTCCTGCGGTTTATGCCCCATATAATTTGCCCTGATTACATACGTGCCCTCCGGCAGGTTTATTAACTGGTAATGCCCGGTTTCATCCGTTGATGTTCCGATTGTCGTGCCAACAACCTCTATCGTTGCAAATGACAAGTGATCATCACAATCCTTGCATACCACATGCCCCGTCACGTTGGCATCTGTTTTCTCCTGCGCATTCAGCTGAATAAATGCAAATAAAACCAATAATGTTATAATGGTACGATTCATATTTTTTTCTGTTTTAAATGATTATAAAATTATTTCCTGTCTTGGAATGATTCATTGTTTCGATGCAAATAAATGATAAAGACAGGATAACTGCAATCGCATAAAAAGGGGAAAATAAACCATCCCAAATCATTATAAAAGGGGATCGGGGATAATAAGAAAACAAGATGAATCCTCCATGATTAAGCGCTAATCACACACGAGCATGATCAAAAAGGAGGTTCCATATGACCTTATAACAAATAAATTTGAACATATAAAACGTTAAACTGCACCATTTATATTCAGTTCTGTGGCAGATATTTTGGGAATCAATACCTTTTCCTCAATGATGGAATGGATTTTCAGATCGAATTCAAGCCCAAACAAGCTATTCAGAAATTTTCGCCGGATGCTTAAATCGTCATTGAAATGCATGTGCTTTAGCAGCAGGTATTTTAAGTCGGAAAGTTTTGTTTCAATGTCCGTGTGATGTTCAGTATATTCTTTTACTGAAAAATTAGTTGAGCCACCTTGTTCGTGAATGTTATCGATTAAACTGTAAAAGTAAGGGAAAGCAACCTCGTCTTCATAATCAAGATGTTCGAAAACTTCTTTGAAATAATCGTTTAAAAATTTCTCAAGAAGCTGAATATCTTTTGGTTGACGATGACTCTTCAATTGATCAAGGTATTGATTTAGTTCAGGGTATTTGTCTTCTTTATAAAAATTATGACTGTTTTTAAGAAAAACCAAAACGCTTCTTATGTCATTAATGGCATCAATATCATCCTGTACGGGAAAAAAACCATTGTACAAATTGATGATAACCAGAAAAGCCGGCATGCCGATGTTATTCTCATGACAAAGCTGGGACACTGTTTTGTTATTCACTGAGAAATCGATATTAAAATGCTGCAGAAAAAGCAACAAGTCATAATTTTCGTTGATTAAATCCAGCATTTTCATGTCTGGCATTATGTATGTTCTATGGGTCTGATACATATATTTTTTATCAAAAGTATTAAATAATTATCTAACATTGAAAAACACCCATTTGTTTACATCAAAAGTGAATGCCGGTATAGGATATGAACTATTTTTGACACCATTTTCATGCCTTAAGATACTTTTAAAAAATGATTACAAAACAACATGAACTTATATCATACTGCAATCCCGAAAAAAAGGGAAATATTTATGATCGTGGTAACTATTTATGGGGATGAGAATAGAAAATGAAATGAAATGGCATAAACACCGGATGAATACCGGACTCTTTGGAAGAAAACTACCCGTCAGGGGACGACTTTATGAGCATATGATAAGCTTATTCCCCTGACTGATCGAGGGAGATAATATTTTGTGATATGGCATATATGGTTAAGCCGGGCAAACTTTTAATTCCGGTTTTCTCCACCAGGTTTTTACGATGACTGATGACAGTGTGTATGCTAATATGAAGTTTATCGGCTATTTCTTTATTGGAAAGGCCTTTTGCTAGCATTCTAAGCACATCCATTTCCCGTTCTGATAATTCCTGATTTTCGTCCACTCCATTTTTACTTCTGTAAAATGCATTATTGATAATTCTGATGATGGTTTCGGTCTCTTCATGAATTGAAAATGTTTTATCAAACTTGTTAAGGACCGTGTTGCTGAAAAATGCATAAACCAATCCCATCCAGCATATATCAGGATATTGTTTCTTCAAACGAACAAATTCATTGACCCTGTTTTGTATAATCCCCGGGTTAATGATTGCCATTGAAAAATTGACCCTTGAAAACATGGTACTTATTTCTTCAAGGTCATTCAAACGGTAAAAGAAATAATCGTGACCTGCTTTCATCAGCAGGGTTGAAAGTCCCTGGTAAACCATATCAGAAGGTTCGATTACAGCAATATATACGCGGATTTTATCCATTTTTCCTTCATTGGTATTAGTTTAAATATGTTTTATGGTGAAGACCGGTTTTTATGAAGCCAACAACTTATAATATCTTCATTTATGATTCCTTAGCAAGTTTTATCTGGAACACTTATCACCAGAAAAACAATGATGCATCGCTGCTTATCTTTAAATAAACCGGAAACACGCTAAGTGTATCTCCGGAAAAAATAACAGCCTGAAACGATGCCTGTCAGAAACCCGCAATCAATTATAAAAAAATTAAATATGGGGGAGCCCTTTCTTTTCGGGGAAAAAGCGAATGACAACCATAAAAGGATATAAAATGAAAAGGCAAACTGGTTTTATCAAATGCCGATAAAAACATTATCAAATGAAGAATGGTGAGAAACAGTATTTCAATATTATGAAGAAATAACAACTCGGTTTTGCTATGATGGTGTGTTTTATTGGGATCAGTATCATTTGATTTATCGTAAGGGTGAGCATGGGTAACCAAAGAACCGTCAGCCAATTTATGCGTATGAATATAAGCGCTTTTGTTGGCAATTAATAATCCCATCATTCCCAACAAAATGAAAGGAACGATCTTTTTTGTTAGTTCAGTAACAATCTTATTCATGGAACTGCAAATGTAAATTTTAAATGTTTTTTTTAAAAATATATTGATGAATAAGATTAGTACCATATGGTTTAAAGTTTTATTTTTAAGATCACATGAGCTTTGATTAGAAGAAAAATTATAATTAGATATTTGTTTTTCAATTATTTATAACAAATATTAAATAGTGGCATTTAATAGTGGCACTAAGAAAACTAACAAATTATTCTGAAATGGTTTTAAGAAGGCGTCAAGAACAAGGCATGAGAGCCTAAAGTGACAGGAGTTTACTGCGTGGTAAATGACTGGTGCTTAAGTTGAGCATAACGCAGTTATTGACGTTTTCTCACATACACTAATAAAGTGTAAATAT
>CAYFUP010000184.1:0-5345 GCA_964346235.1 uncultured Bacteroidales bacterium
TTATCTTATTCCATATGTTTTTCACGGTTTTGCTTATTTCCGAGTCCGGTGAATATTCGACAATGGTCTTTCCTTCCACCATTGATTCAACCATTTTCCTGTCAAAAGGTATCTCAGCCATCACTTCAATGTTTTTTGATAAAAAGAAAACTTTCAGCTTTTCTGATATATCCGGATTGATGTCACATTTATTAATAATAGCATATGCGCGTATTTTAAAAGAATTAACGAGTTCCACCAATCTTGCCGCATCATGTAAACCTGATTTTGATGGTTCAACAACCAAAATCGCGCTGTCAACACCGGATAATGATGAGATGGTGGCGCATCCTATGCCAGGGGGGCCATCATTGATAATGTAAGATGCTTTTATTTCTTCAGCGATTTCCCTGGAACGATTTCTAACCTGGGTGACCAGTTTTCCGGAGTTTTCCTCCCCTGGTCCCATTTTTGCATGGATAAATTTGCCAAATCTAGAATCAGAAACAAACCATTGATTATTGCTGCTTCTCACCGATGAAATGGCTGCTTCCGGGCAAACCCGTTCACATAAACGGCATCCCTCACATTGAAGCGGATTGATAAAATAATCTCCTTTATCATTCAAATGTATGGCTTCAAAACGACATTGGCTTATGCATATTTTACATGAAGTGCATTTTTCCGTATCGATAGATGCTTGCCATGCCCCATAAAAAGTATGTTTTTCCCTTATATCAGGATGCAAAATCAAATGCAAATCTGCTGCGTCAACATCATTATCGCAAAAAACAGAATGATCGGCAACGGATGCCAAGGCAGCGGAAATAGTTGTTTTTCCGGTACCTCCTTTACCGCTCAATATGGTTATTTCCTGCATATTCAAATAATTTACTTTGAATGGTTTCTACCATTTCTTCATAACTATCTCTTATTTCTTTTGGAATATTTTCAAATAAATCACCTTTCGAATAAGAGACAGCATATTGTTCCATAAATGGTATTTTACCCAACAATTCAATTTTTTCTTTTTCTATATACTGATAGACCTCATCATTTCCCATTCCAGTCTTGTTCACCACCACCCCAAAAGGTTTTTTGACCTCTTTTAATAAATCCATCATAATTTTTAGATCATGAAAGCCAAATGGAGTGGGCTCTGTCACCAGGATAATATAATCCACATCACTTATTGTCTCTACCACCGGACAACTTGTCCCTGGTGGTGCATCATAAATAACAATGTCACTTTCACTGGTTACCATTTTCTTTATTTCTCCAATCAACATGGTTTGCATGGTGGAACCAATCTTTAGTTTTCCTTCTAAAACCCGGTTGCTGCCTTCGGTTTCATAATATACAGCTTCCCCAATGCTTTGAGGTTTTTCTGTAATGGCATCAAATTTACATGCCACTGAGCAGGCCCCGCAAGAATGACACAAGCTGGCATTTACTTCAGCAAATTGAACATGGGGAATGACCACAATGGCATTGAACTCGCAATATTCAGCACATTTCCTGCAGTAGGTGCATTTATCATGATTTATTTCCGGGATCAACTGCTCAACGCTGTTTTCTTTTATTTTAGTTGCTTGGGGAAAGAATATCATGTCATTGGGTTCTTCTACATCGCAATCAACAAGCATAACCCTGTTTTCAGTATGCTGACTGAAATGATGAAATAAGTTGGCTGAAACCGTTGTCTTGCCTGTTCCTCCTTTTCCACTCGCTATGGCTATTTTATAACTCATTTTGTTTTTTCCATTACCTGTTCATTAGTTATTTTTCTTATTGGTATTGCCTTTCATCACCACCATATCCCCTTTATTTACATGTAATAATTCAGCCATGGGTTCACATTTTGCCATTAACATGAAAAATATATTGAGATGTTTGCAATCCATTAAACCTTCAAAGTTTCCTTGTCCTTTTGAAATAACAAGGTCTGCCTTATTAAATGCACTGATGAATTCATCGGAAGAAAAGGGCAAAAGGGTTGAGGGGGCATCAAATCCATTGGAAATTATATTGCACAAAGAATCCATCCCAACCTGCTCAACGTCTTCAATTGTTACATCATTGATTACAGGTTTACCCCTTACCACATAGGTAACGTTGGGATGATTCATGATTTCAATAAACAGCTTGTCAAATACGATTTCTCCGGCATTGTCTCCCAAAAAAATGATATTTCCGGCATTTTTTATCTTATCCTGTAAATCTTTCGTCTGATTTATCTTCAATTCCTTATGAAAGCATTCATGAATCTGCACTGATAAGTCACTTTTTGTACTATGTGCCCCATAATCAATAATATTGCCGACAACACTGAGTTTAGCAGCTTTATAAAAAGGATTGTCGCTTTCATGAACCACCTTTTTCCAATATGAATATTGATTTAATAGTAATTCGTTGGCATGGGACTTTTCTTTTTGATACAAATTACTATGATTGAGGTGTTTTCTGGCTATTCTATGGATGTCTCTGGCCAGGTATGGATTCGACTTATCCCAGTTTTCACGAAGCAATTCGTGGAAAGCATATAAGAATTTTTCTGCCTGTTTGGCATCGGGTTTAAATTTTTGAATTAGCTTTTCAATGGTCTTTATATGACAGAAATAACATTCGTACCTCATCTTTAATGATTATTGGTTGAGTTTTTGAATAATATCTCCGACTGATGCATCAGTATCCTGAATGATGACCATTTGAATATTGAATTTATCAAGCAAATCTTTGGCTTTTGGACCAAAATCCCCTGATATTACTTTTTCAGCACCTAGTTCAACCATTTTTTCTGCAGCTTTGGTTCCTGCACCATGACTGGCATTTAAGTTTTCATTTTTATGAAAAGTAGCTTTCTCTGTCTGTTCATCATATAAACAATACCAGCTTGCTCTTCCAAATCTTTTATCAAATTCTGAATTTAATTGGTTTCCTGCTGAGGTAATGACTGTTTTGCTCATTTTTTTTTGTTTTGATATTTAACAATTACTTTGCTTTATTTTGCTTTGTGAAGTGCAATCCTCATTCCTTATTGAGTGCTTCCACCCTGGAGGATTTGCAGATTGGACAACTGTTTCTCCGAAAAACACTTGGAATGGTAAACCTGGTCATGCAATCATCGCAAACAAACCAATCCTTCTCCATCCAGGCATTTCCATATATTGTTGCGATTTCTTTCGTTTCCACAAAGGCTTTGGCAATTTTTTGTCTCGCACTTTCATAAATCCTGGCAAATGTTGGTCTTGAAATTCCCATCAATTCCGCCGCCTCCTGATGATTCATTAAATCATAATCACTCAATTTTATGGCTTCGTATTCTTCATACAATAATTCTACCGGCTCCTTTGATAAACTATTGGCACCGTATGGTTTATACCCTTTAAATTTTGGCGGGGCAACTACTTTTCGCAATCTCCTTCTTCGAGGCATAATATATCTGTTCTTTAAAAATGTTTAAAGGGCAAATATAATGAGAATATTCTCATTTAAAAAATACCAAAGCATTTTTTAAAAACTTCTTTTACAAAAACAGTCTGGCTAAATGATGAGCAAATTGATTTAATAAAAAATCCTTGCGCATGGATGATAAGTAAACAAGGATTGATTAACAGATTGATTATTTAATAAAATTGAATTAAAAGGAAGGTTATGAAAAACATATTTATTTAATGTAAAAACGCAGAAATACATTAAAATTATACGGATGGATAAAAATCATATAAATAGACATTATTCCAGCCAGTAAATGGTTAAAGATAAATGGAAAGGTTTCCATTTTAATTTTATTTTCGTCCAGATTTTATTTTAATTCCAGCTAGTCCCGCGTTCTTTATAAATGCGAATGAAATTTTCCACAGACCGGTCATAGGTCTGCTCCATGTCATCAGGAAAATAACATGCCGGTAACTCTCCCATTTGGCGATGATATTTGATGCAATCACAGCAAACTCCTTTGCGACTGCATGGATAGCTACAGTTACAAAAATTCTTGTTATTGTCTTTTTTGCATTCCATAAATGACTGCTATTATAATTCACACGCAAATCTATAAAAATACGCTGATAAATCGTATAAGTAAATAACACAAAACCCTTTGCCTGTTTTCTAAAAATAGGCTAGCTATCAATTTTTTAGCTGGAAAACTATGATCTCCATCCTTAAAAAAACCAGAATTTAGATCAATTTAAAATAAATAGTGACTATAAGAAAACCAACCACTAAATAACGATTACCACAAATAAAAAACCCGGTATCAATCTTAATACCGGGTTTTTGTGTTCAATAATTTAAGCCTTCATTTATATTTCCAGAAAGAACTAACTTACGTCAACCAACTGTATTTCAAAATAAAGTTCTTCTCCAGCAAGGGGATGATTGGCATCAATAACAATGCTTTCATCCTTTACTTCCGACACCCTCACACGCAACTCCTGTCCGTCTGGTGTTTTAGAAAGCAATTCCATGCCTACTTTCGGCTCCAGGTCTTCCGGAAGTTGCTGTTTGCTGACTTCTTCAAACAAATCGTTTCTAACCTGGCCATAAGCATTATCCGGTTCGATTTTAAATTCTTTTGAATCGCCAACATTCATTCCAATTACAGCATTTTCAAACCCCGGAATAATTTTTCCATCTCCTACTATAAACTCAAGTGGATCCTTGTCCGCGGAACTGTCAAAAACCTTTCCGTCTTCTAATTTTCCGGTGTAATGCACCTTTACAGTGTCGTTCTGCTTCACTTCACTCATAATGTATCGATTTTAGTTTTCAAAATTCTTTTTTGGTCTGGCTTCATTAACACGCATGTTTCTGCCTCCCACTTCTGCTCCGTCCAATTCTTCAATGGCGGCATTACCTTCATTTGAGTTAGGCATTTCAACAAATCCAAAACCTTTACTTTTACCTGTGAATTTGTCTTTGATAATTTTAACAGAGGATACTTCACCAAATTCGGTAAAAACCTGTTCCAACTCGCTTTCGCTGAGTTTGTAATTTAAATTTCCAATGTAAATGTTCATAGTAAATAATAATTAATTAGTGATTAAAATAATTTAGTTGAAAAAGAATGGTTGAATTAACAGCGAGGAATAAAAACCAGATCCTATGCAAATCAACAAATCCAATTTCAAAATCTAACACAAATGTATTTATAAATGTTTAATAACAAAAAAAATATAAAAATTTTTATATTAAATCTTTATTGGTTTTATTTCGTTTCAAACCCTAATTAGTGACTATAAGAAAACTAACAAATTATGCTAAAGTGGTTCTAAGAAGGCGTCAAGAAGAAGGCATGCGAGCCTTAATCGCCAGGAGTTTACTAATCGTAAATGACTGGTGCTTAAGGTGAGCATAACGCAGTT
>CAYFUP010000185.1:0-5211 GCA_964346235.1 uncultured Bacteroidales bacterium
TTCAGGGACTGCAGGGCTGCGCTCCTGCTTGTTTGATGCATCTTCAGGGACTGTAGGGCTGCGTTCCTGCTTGTTTGATCCATCTTCAGGGACTGCAGGGCTGCGTTCCTGCTTGTTTGATCCATCTTCAGGGACTGCAGGGCTGCGCTCCTGCTTGTTTGATGCATCTTCAGGGACTGTATGGTTACTGCCCTGCTGCCGGGTTGCACCTTCAGGGCCTGTATTGCTGTTTTCCAACTTAATGATAAGCGTCCGAAAATCCCGGAAGATATGGTAAAATTCTTTTAAGATAAAACCCCTGAACCGCTTCATAGTAATAGATTTATTTAATAAAGGATAGGCAAGTTCATGATTTAAAAACTGTTGATGAGTTCATAGATGTCGGCCAGGTTGACCTCAGTGAAATCAGCAATAATCATGTTTGCTCGTTTGATCTGGGATTCAGGAAAGCTGGTTGGCAATCCCACCACCTTCATGTTGGCTTTAATGGCGGCTTCTATTCCATGCGGAGAATCTTCAAACACCAGGCAACGTTCAGGCGGAATGCCAAGCAGCTCAGAAGCTTTAATGAATACGTCGGGTTGAGGTTTCCCGTTTTTTATCATGGAGCTATCCACCAAAGCATCGAAAAAATCTATAAATCCCAGCTTGTCGAGTACAAATTCAACATTTGTCCTTGGTCCCGAGGTAGCAATGGCAGTCTTATAGCATAAATTGATGCGTAAAAGTTTCAGGAGATCAATCAACCCATATACGGGAACTATTTCCCTGGAATAGAGTCGCCGGTATATCTGTTCTTTTTCCTCCCCCAGCTTATCTATTTCTTCGTTGTTCAACTCTTTGCCCATGATTGTCCTGATATAATCCCGGTTTGTGCTGCCGAAGCTTTTCTCAAAATCTTCTTTGGTTACTTTTTTTCCATACTTTTTTCCAAATTCTATCCATGCTTTCTCATGAAACTCTTTGTTTCTTACGATAACACCATCCATATCGAATATGACGGCATATCTTTGTCTGTTTTCAAACTGCGGTTTGCTCATTGGTTATAGATTTATTATTAGTTTTTTTATTTTACGTATAGCAGCCATGATAATAATCGCCTTGAGCATTTCCGGCCAATAGTTTTATCAATGCTGGACGTTCAAAAGTTAATACAAATTGAACAAAATTCCAAAGAATATAGTTTACCTTAACTGGTGGCAATAATAAAACAAGCTTTATATGATCCAGTGGTGTGAAAACGGCATTTGATAAATGGTCACTGTGATCATGCAGTAACGAAGGGAATGGATAATGAAATGGATTGAAGCTTATTTAAATGAACTGGTTGCTCTGACTAATGAGATGGCGCCTTATCTTTTACTGGGATTCCTTTTTGCCGGAATCCTGCATGTATATTTTCCCACAAAAAAGGTGCAAAAATATTTCGGCGGGCGTTCATTCCGCTCGGTTATAAACTCAGCCCTCCTTGGAATCCCACTGCCCCTTTGTTCATGCGGGGTGATTCCAACAGGAGTCTCCTTTTATAAAAACGGGGCTTCGAAAGGATCCTCGGTGTCTTTTTTAATTTCAACGCCACAAACAGGAGTGGACAGCATCCTGGTGACCTATTCTTTGCTTGGTTTGCCCTTCGCCATTATCAGGCCCATCATTGCCCTGATAACGGGGATAATCGGTGGATCCATTGTAAATCAGCAAAAAATGAAGCACAAGATGGAAGATGTTCAAAAGGTGGATACCAGGGAATATGCCGGCAATGGCAATACCATCGGACAAATGCTCCGGTATGGTTTTGTAGAATTTTTGCAGGACATAGCCAAATGGCTGGTCATAGGTCTTTTGCTTGCAGCCTTGATTTCCGTTATGATTCCTGATGGTTTTTTTGAAACCTATATCAAGAATGATATTTATGGTATGTTGCTGCTGCTCGTTGCGGCCATCCCCTTATATGTTTGTGCCACCGGCTCGGTGCCCCTTGCTGCCGTACTACTGATGAAAGGCATTTCGCCGGGAGCAGCACTGGTATTCTTAATGGCGGGACCGGCTACCAATATTGCCACCATGACTGTGCTGGGGAATGTCTTCGGTAGAAAAACCCTCATATCTTACATGTTTACGATCATCGGAGGTTCATTGCTTTTTGGGTTAGCCATTAATCAGTGGTTGCCGGAACAATGGTTTACCAGAAATATCATGAACATTCATGGAGAAGGCCACGGAGAGCACATTCTCCCACTTTGGCTAAAAATCTCATCAAGCATCATCCTTACAATGCTTCTGATTAACGGTTTCTACCGGAGAGTAAGAGATAACCTGACAGTAAAGCGTCATCAGAAAGAGAAAAACCAACAAAAATCCAGTATTATGCCTGCCAAAACCATACAAGTAGAAGGAATGACCTGCAATCATTGCAAAATGACTGTCGAGAAAAACCTAAACAAACTCGAAGGTATTGACAATGCAGAAGCCAGTCCCGATCAAAACAGGGTGGTCATAGAAGGGGATAATCTCAATTTGCCCCTTGTGGAGTCAACCATTAATGAACTGGGATATAGCTATAAAGGGGAAATTTCTTAAATTCCCGCACACTTGCCATTCCTCCATTCCTGCATTGGGAAATACTATTCTTCAGGTTCGTAATCACTGGGAAGCAGGGGGATCAACCCTTTTTTAGCGATGGCCCCGGAAAAACTCAGACAAATATTGACCGGCATACCGTTGCTTCTCAATTTGCATGTATCAACCAACAAACGTAAATGAGAAATATCCGGCTTTCTCCAAAACATTATTTATTGCTCAGATCAAGGTGTTCACCTTTCCAATTATCATAATACCTGATTTGATATCTCGTATTCCGGTCTCCCATGATATACATTTCCGACACATCATGCAAATACTCTGTCATCATTTGCGGTTCAAAGGCCAGCTTTCTTCCTTTAGTACTGGCATACTTCACAAAAATTCACAACTCAATCATACTTTTTTTCTGAAGTAATAAAATACTTCGCGGACCATTCATGGCTTATTTTGTCACGACCACCTGATATTCGGAATCCGCATAAGCGGGGATTCCTTCCTCACTAATTCCCTGTATTTTACAAATTACCCTGGTATATCGGTCAGCATTATAAAAAGTGACTGAGGTCCGTCCGTTTGAATCAAGCAATAAATCAGGCTCCCAGTGAATGGTTTTTCTGACATCCGGAACCCGGCTCTGCTTTTTGGCTTGCGTATCATAAGCCGGTTTATAGAATTCTTTAGCCATGATGTACCCATCCAGCACTCTCTTATTGGCCATTCTGTATTTCTGAATCATGGTAAGTTGTTCCTCAGGATCTGTCTGAATAAAAGCCACAATGGTAGAACTGTAGTAAGCATTTGCCTGGGGCCCTCTCAATATGGTAAGCTCTTCTATGGCTTCGGGGCGCATAAAACTGATTTCCTGATTATAATTAGTGCCCCTGGGAAATCCATCAACATACCAGTAAACCGGATATTCTTTTCCCTGGTAATAATATTGAATAATGCCATCTGACGCATAATATTTTACCGGCAAACCCATATAGTTCAATACGCTAAGCACATCATCCGATGTTTCAAGGGTATATTCCATGGCCTTTCTTTTATCAAGAATGCTTTCCATAATCTGGCTGTCCATGTCCTCGTTTTTCTGCATCTTTTTAGCCTTAATGCTCACCGCATCAATCCAGACATGGTTTTCCAGGTTCAAAGAAAATTCTTTCTCCAGGGTTTCATAGGTATAGATTTTTGATAACCCGGACGCACTCAGGCTATCCATTAAAAAGGATAAGTAATCATCAAGCTTTTTCATAAACTGGTTTGAATCAATATTCACGATAACATTGTCCTTTCCGTTTTTATCGAAGCCTGACAACAACATATTCGGATTAGCATTTTTTTGAAAAGAGGGTATAAAAGCAAAATTTCCGTTGTCATCTGTTTTTACTTGAGCGCTGCTTCCACCGTAGTAAATATTTAATTTCCCCTTTGTTCTTTTAGGTTCAAGAAAAAATCTCTTTTTTTTAAGATGTCCTGATATAATATTCTGATTGGCAGGTTTAGGCAAAGACTCAACATTTCTGACTTTCTGAATATAGTTATACTTACGCCAACCTTGTGTCATTAATAATAAATCAAGGTTGTTTTGTTCTTCTTTACTGCCTGTTTTGAAATAATAATCAGGATCAATGACCTTGCCTTTTATTTCATGGGCAAAATGATTCCCCGAGATAATATTCGGTTCATCAAATCGATCTGTCAGTCCCAATTCAGCATCCATGACAGATAGCGAATATTCACCGTTGACGGGTTCTCCATTCTGATTGGTAATTTCAATACTCAAACGGACTTTCTCCCTCGGCAGGTAATTTTGCAGATCAGTCTCCATGTTTACCTGATGCCTCTTGTAATAATTCACAAAAACCAATCGCTCCGCCCTGGGAAGCATATTTTTGTCAAACAAGGTGAGCACCCCGATGCCGGAAGGAAAAGTATCTGTCGGAAATACAAACGACCTGGATTTCTCGACAGGAACCACCCTGGAATAAAAATTATATCCGCGTATCATCAAAGTCAGCAGGCATGTGTCAATATCTGAATGGTTGTGTCTGATACCGGCAGTGATTTTCCCTTTGCGCGAACTGGCAGTCAGCAACCATCCCTTTTCCTCTCCTTGCGGAAGGTAATATTTTTTTGATATCCCAGCCGGTTTGGAAATACTTAAGTAATATTTTTCATTTTCCTCCGGAAGAAAGATAAAAGTCCCCATTCCATTATGCTGGGTTTTCACAGCGGTAAAAACATCCCCCTTTTCATTTACAATCTCCCCTTCTATATCAACCGGTCTTCCATCCGGAAATACTGAGTTAAAAGCAACCTTATTCATCATGCCATTAATAAGATCTCCTCCTTCTGGGTAAAAGTTCACCAGTATATTGAAATGAACAGGCAATTCATAAGTATGATCTAAATCATAACCATTATGATTGCCAAATAATTCCAGTTGGCAATGCTGATTTATACCGTCGGGCAAAAAAAGGCTTACCTCTTTTTTGTAACCATTAAAAATGTTGGAATTGCCTTTGAAAACCTTGTCTGTACCACATTCAACAGAATATAAGAAACTAACGTTTTCAACTTCCCGCCATAAATTATCATAACAATTAATTCTTATGTCCATGGAATCCCCTG
>CAYFUP010000186.1:0-5149 GCA_964346235.1 uncultured Bacteroidales bacterium
AAAACGTCAATAACTGCGTTATGCTCACCTTAAGCACCAGTCATTTACGACCACTAAACTTCTGGCACTTAAGGCTTGCATGCCTTGTTCTTGACGCCTTCTTAGAACCACTTTAGCATAATTTGTTAGTTTTCTCACATACACTAATCAGTGTAAACCATTGTTTTTAAAGATTTTAATTGTAGCTTAGTATCACTAATCAAATCCTCTTTCAATCAAATCCTTCTTAGATAAAATCTCTCTCAAAAAAAGCTTCCTTCAAAAATGATTTTCCGCCAAATGATAAATCATGGATGGTTATTTGATGACCGCCGGATTATTCCGTTACCGCATGGTTGAATAGTAAATAACCAAAGCTGAAGAATAGGTAGGTTTGTTTACCATTTTTATCGTAATAATTTAAGCTTAAACTGGCGGGACCGATGGGTGTATGGTAAACCACTGATGATGAGCCCATGATATGGTGAAACCTGATGGGCTCAGCGTATTTGGCATCATATTCTTTTGTTTTGATGATTTTGCGATAAGGAAGAAATAAATAGCCTTCAGAGCGCCAATCAAGCCGGCCCGTAATATGAACAACCGCTTTTATGCCGCCGGCTGTATAAATATGCGACCTGAAGTTCTCAAGGAAAAGGGCTTTGCTATGCGGGAAAGGACTGAAATCCGGAGCATTGATCATGGTGGCCATATAATTTTGAAAGAATCGCTGGGTTGACAGTACGCTTTCAGTGCATAGGCCGGCGGACAACCAATCGAATAGTTTCGTATAATCATCATATAAAAACTGAAAGTACAGGTAGTTGTTACTGCCTTTTGAATCCTCGTCAGCCGGCGACGTGGTACCAGGCTTATGAGATTCCCGGCCGAATATATAGCGTGAGTGAAACCTCATGATTCTTCCTGCGTTTGGATATTGTTTGTAGTTCAATGTATTTTCCTCGTAAGTTAAATGGTAAGTATGCAGGTTAAAGTTTGTTTTATCTGCCGTATCCGATTTAAGAAAATTATCGATTTGGTAGTAGCGGTCACTTTTGTTGGCCAGGGCTCCTCCGACTGCACCTTTGGCATTGTCTCCAAGGGGAAAGGAAAAGTTGGTTTGAGCGTTGAATTCATTTTCTATGATATAGGAGGGCTTCATGTCCTCAAAAAATACATCCACATTGCTTTTAAAATAATCCCAGCGATTAAAAGTGAATCCTCCATCGAGGGAGAAGGGAAATGTTCCTGGGAAATCGATTCTCCCGGAAATATGGGCCGAGCTGTATAACCTGCCGTAATGCGTGTTTGCATGAATCCGGACAGCTTGCTTATCAAGGAATTTGTATTTTACTCCGGCAAACGCCTGGTTAAAAGAACCTGAGGATATATTGCCTCCTATCTGGGCTGAAAATTTTTTTTTGGCATCGATTTTCAGGTTTATATCAAATAACCCGCTTTGCTTATCATAAGTCGAATATGGGTAAATCGCTCCAACTTCATCATCACTGGCCAGCTTAATATATTTGTCCTTTAACTCTTCTGCATTAAAAGTGGGTTTGGAAAAAGTGATGCTTTTTTTTACATATTGTTCCTGATCTTCATTGATGCCTTCTGTAATGACTGATTTGTAGAGGAGTTCAGGCTGTTTCGATATAAATTCTTCTCTTTTTACATTGATTTCTGCTTCTGTTATCCGCCGCTGTATCACATTTTTTATGTCCTCCACTTTGCTGTTTGCTGCTTTTGTGCCTCTTTCTATAATGTTTCCTGCCTGCTCAAAATTCATCAGTTCAATGTTTTCTGTTTCAGGTTCAATCAGGAAAGCAGTATCCGCAGGCAATTCGAAGTTTGACTTCCGCATGAAAATGTTTTCCAGCTGGAGCAACAGATCATCTTCTTCAGGTGGGTCTGAGTTGGATGTAACTTTACTGCCAATCATTACCTCCGGGTCAAAACTTGCTGCCATGACATCCGCAGGGAAGTTATTATAGAGACCGCCATCCATTAGAAGTTTTCCATCAATTTTTATCGGCCGGAAATAAAAAGGATAGGTCATGGAAGCCCTTACCGCCTTGGCTAAATCACCTTTTTTAAAAACCACCTCTTCACTGGCATAAATATCGGCTGCCACGCAGCGAAACGGCACCAGAAGACTGTCAAAGTTATAATTGGAAGCGGCACTGGCAGGAGAAAGAATACGCATAAAAGCAAAGTCCATTAAATGATTGGGCACCACATAAGCGGGCAGCAAAGGCTTCCAGGCCGTATCTTTGGCAAAATCCAGCTCCAGCCAGGATGCATCCGGATTGGGCTTCTTAAAATAATAAATGTCTTCTTCCTTGATTTTGCCCTCCGACCATCTCAGGAATTCTTCAGAGGTGACAAGTTCCTCCATTTGTTCGGGGGTGTATCCTATGGCATACATCGCCCCCACAATGGCTCCAATGGAAGTGCCGGTAATATAATCGATGGGAATATTGTTTTCTTCCAATACTTTTATAACCCCGATATGTGAAAGTCCTTTGGCCCCTCCGCCACTGAGTACCAGTCCGACTGTCTGTCCATGCCCATTGACCGATAGCATGATTGCAAACACTAATATGCTAATTTTATTGATCCCCATAAGATCTATTTGTCTGTTAAAAATATGAATTCATGACTTGAATCCATGAACATTCTCATGTTTCGTTTTGTCATTATACTTAAAAACCCTACATATGAACTTTACGGAAAAGGATCTTTATCAGTTCTCCAAAAAGGGAATCAACCTGCAGGACATAGAGAATCAAATCAATACCTTCAATAAAGGATTCCCTTACCTTACCATTAAATCACCCGCTAAAGCTAATAAAGATATAAAAAAAATCAAGGAAAGTGATATTGTTATATACAGAAATCTATATAGCCAGGTTCAAAGAAAAATAGGCATCCTAAAATTTGTCCCTGCCTCAGGGGCAGCAAGCCGGATGTTTGACCTGTTGTTTAAATTCAGGTTGAACCCCACGGAAAACATGAAAAAAATAAAATACCTGGCAGATAACCTGGAACGCTTTGCCTTTTGTGATGATTTAAAATCAAAGGCGGAAAAAAACGGTTTCGGTATTTCCGTTTTAAAAGATAACAAAGAGTTGGTCAGGCTTGTCGGTTTAATCCTTGATGGTTACGGTTTGAATTACGGGAACCTTCCCAAAGGACTGTTAAAATTTCATCAATACGGGAACAGGTCTGCTACTGCTTTTGAGGAACATTTTGATGAGGCGGCTCATTATGCCATTCAAAAAGGAGACATTGCCCGCTTGCATTTTACCATTTCCGGGGAATATTTCCAGGATTTCAACCAGTTTGCCAATCAGTTAAAACCGCATTACGAGGAAAAATATGGAATAAAATATGAGATTGAGTTTTCAACACAAAAAGAATATACGGATACCATGGCGGTTACACCGGATAATAAGCCTTTCCGGCTGGATAACGGGGAAATACTTTTCAGGCCCGGAGGTCATGGTGCTTTACTGGAAAACCTTAATTCCCTCGATGCAGATTATATTTTTATAAAAAACATTGATAATGTGACCTCCGTTTATAAAGAAGAAAGCTATAAATACCAACAGCTTCTGGCTGGGATGCTCACTGAAGTCCGGGAGAAAGTTTTTCATTATTTGCGGATAATAGATGCTTATAGATCTTTTGGAGGTCAAGCTGATAAGAGTGCTTTCATTCATGAGGAAAGCATTCTCAGCGATGATTTTTATCAGACAGCAAAACCCGGTCAGCTCAATGAAGCGGTCAAAGAAGAAATATTTGATTTCCTGAAGGATAAATTTTCCATTCTTCCCCCGTACAGTCTAAAAAATGCAGGTTTCGATGGGCAGGTAACATATCTACATAACACCTTAAACAGGCCAATTCGTGTTTGCGGAATGGTTATCAATGAAGGAGACCCAGGGGGCGGACCATATTTAGTGGAGCATAAGGATGGATCAACATCTCTTCAGATTGTTGAAAAATCGCAAATCAATTTAAATGACCCCAGGCAGAAAGCCCATCTGGAAAAATCATCCCACTTTAATCCGGTCGATATAGTTTGTTCCGTGAAAAACCATAAAGGGGAGAAATTTGATTTATTGAAATACCGGGATCCGAATACCGGTTTTATTTCATCCAAAACCAAATCGGGGAGAAGTCTCAAAGCCCTTGAATTACCGGGATTATGGAACGGTTCCATGGCTTATTGGAACACCGTATTTGTTGAAGTACCCAAGATTACCTTTAATCCGGTAAAAACCATATTTGATTTATTGAATGAGGGCCATCAGTGATTTTTCTCATTTCGGCAATTATAAATGTATGATCTAAAAAATAAAGGGCATTGGTAAATTTCAATCAATGCACCTCATACTTGTATCCCACGCCCTTGATGGTTTTGATGTTAGAATTGCCAATTTTTTCTCGAAGTTTCCGGATATATACATCAATGGTACGATCACCCACAAAAACTTCAGAACCCCATATCCGGTCAAAAATTTCTTCCCTGGTAAAAACTTTTGAAGGCCTTGAAGTCAGCAGCGTCAGTAAATTAAACTCTTTCTTGGGAAGGTTAATTTCCCGCCCTTCCTTGATGACTAGGTATTTATCTTTATCAATAATTAAGTTTCCCAGTTGGGTAATGCTATTGTCATCCATGCCTTCTTCCTTGTGGTAAGTTCCGTAGCGTTTCAGCAAGGCCTTGATTCGGCTGACCAGGACTTTTGGCTTGATGGGTTTGGTGATGTAATCATCCCCCCCGGCATTGAAGCCGGCAATCTGCGAATAATCTTCCGAACGGGCTGTAAGGAAGGCTATTATGGTGTTTTCAAATTCGGGGAGTTCCCTGATTTTTTCACAGGTTTCAACCCCATCCATCTCAGGCATCATCACATCCAGGATGATAAGGTGTGGAGAAATTTCTTTGACCAGACTAATGGCGCTTTTCCCGTTTGTTATCGTATAAACATTGAACCCTTCTTTTTTTAAATTATAGCTTATAAACTCCAGAATATCTTGTTCATCATCCACAACAATTATTTTGTAAGCGTTGTAATCCATGATTAATTTTTTAAATGATGGGCTTAAAAGTATATTATTTCTTCATAGACAATGTTAAATCAGCTTTATACTTTTTATCCTT
>CAYFUP010000187.1:0-5141 GCA_964346235.1 uncultured Bacteroidales bacterium
AAGGGAGCATTATAATGATGAGCAAAAGTTATTAAAATCTGATGTCCCTCTTGTTAACAACCTGGAGAAAAAAGAATATGATGATGGGTCGGTGCAGTGGTTTTCTGTCATTAAAGTTCCTTTTAAAGATCAAAATGGTGAAATGAAAGGCATTGTTGGTATTTCCAGGGATGTGACCGGGCAACAAGAGGCAGAGCATTTGCTTAAAGAGGCTAAAAAGAAAGCCGAAGAAGCAGACTCGCTTAAAACAGCTTTCCTGGCGAATATGTCTCACGAGATCAGAACACCGATGAATGCCATTATTGGTTTTTCTGACCTTTTGATCGATCCGGAAATTTCAGAAGAAGAACGCGAGGGATATATTGATTATATCCGGGCCAATGGAGAAAACTTACTCAATCTTATTGATGATATTATTGATACGGCGAAGATTGAAGCTGGCCAAATCAAGATTAATCCAACCCGGTGTGATTTGAATGCGATAATGGATGAACTATACCTTTATTTCTCCAATCAATTGGTGAAAATGGATAAACAGCAAATTGACCTCAGTATGGAAAAAGGCATTGATGAGGATCAATTCGAAATTTTAGCTGATCCTTACAGGTTGAAGCAGATTTTATCTAATCTTGTCAATAATGCAATAAAATTTACTGAAGCAGGACATGTTAAGTTTGGATATACTTTAAAGAATATGACTACGTTGGAGTTTTATGTTACTGATACCGGAATAGGGATTCAGGAAGAAAATATGCAGTTTATATTTGAACGGTTTAGTCATTTTGAAAGCCGTTTTGATTATAATGTGGCGGGTACCGGACTTGGCCTGGCAATATCCAAAAGATTGGTTGAACTAATGGGAGGCGAAATTGATGTCGAATCGGAGAGTGGCAAAGGAAGCCGTTTCTTTTTCACGCTGCCCGATTTTAATGCTGGCAATATAAATTGAGTTTCAACGTATGTTAATTTGAATCATTATCAGGAGGGTTGATGAATGTGGTTAAAATGACATGTTTGTTCGTTTTATTTGTGGGTGGTCTGCATGTAAACGGTCAGTATTTTGGAAAAAATCAGGTTCAATATGAAGATTATGATTTCGAAATCCTGGAAACACCTCATTTCCAAATATATCATTACCTAAAAGATAGCCAGAATATTGTTCATTTCGCGCATGAAGTAGAAAGGTGGTATCAAAGGCATCTCCGGGTTTTTAAAGATACCATTAAACAAAAAAATCCGATCATTCTTTATAATAACCATGCTGATTTTCAGCAAACCACCGTTATTGGTGGAATCATTGGAACCGGTACCAGTGGTGTTACAGAAGGTCTCAGGAACCGTGTGGTAATGCCTTATCTCGAATCCAACAGGGAAACTTCACATGTGTTAGGCCATGAAATGGTCCATGTTTTTCAGTATCGTCTGGTTAAAATGCATGATAGCCTTATGTTAAATGATATTCGCAATGTGCCTTTGTGGATGATTGAAGGGATGGCAGAATATCTTAGTGTTGGGAAGGTTGACGCCCATTCGGGCATGTGGATGAGGGATGCTGTTCAGCAGGATGACATCCCGTCTTTAAAGGATATGACCCGGAAAATGAATGAATATTTTCCTTATCGTTATGGGCATGCTTTTTGGTGTTATATGACCGGTGTCTGGGGGGATAAGATTGTCCAGCCTTTGTTGAAGAGTACTGCGCAATGGGGTTACAAGAAAGCGGTTAAAAAAATCACCGGGTTGGAAGCTGATTCTATTTCCATTGCGTGGGAAGAAGCGCTTAAGGAATATTATCAGCCATTTATAGATTCTGCTTCTGCAGAGGTTGATGGCGATCCTTTGTTTACTCCTGATAATTCCGGACGGATAAATATTTCTCCTGCTATAAGCCCGGACGGAAAACGAATTACTTTTATGTCCGATCGAAAAGTCATTTCTCTTGATTTTTTCCTTGCCGATGTTGCAAGTAAAGAGGTGATTAAAACCATATCTACGTCGCTTAAAAAATCTTATGTGGATGAATATAATTATCTCGGAAGTACGGGGTCATGGTCGCCGGATAACCAGAAATTTGTTTTAACTACTTTTATTAAGGGGAAAAATCGTTTAATGGTTGTTGATATCCGGGATGGCAGCACGAAGGAACTGAATATTCCTGAACTGGAAGCTTTTAATAATCCCAGTTGGTCTCCGGACGGGAAAAAAATTTTAATAACAACCCTTGTGAATGGACAAACAGATCTTGCGGTATATCATCTGGAAGAAAAGAAAATTGAAATGCTCACTGATGATTCTTTCTCCGATCTTCATCCTGAATGGTCTCCTGATGGCAAGCAAGTGGCTTTTATTTCTGACCGGGGACCGGATGCGCGGCCAGCTACAAATGATTATTCTTCATTTCGTTTGTGTTTGTATGATTTTGAGGATAAGAAAATACAAACGTTGAATTTATTTCCCGGTGCAGACAATATTGATCCACATTTTACGCCGGATGGACAATCCCTTTTGTTTTTATCGAATGCTGATGGTTACCGGAACCTTTATCAGTATCAAATTGACAGTCAACAGGTTTACCGTTTAACTAATTATGTCACGGGCATTAGCGGTATTACACATATGTCTCCTGCTATTAGTGTTGCCAGAGACACCAATTTATTGGTATATACGCATTATCAGAATGGTAAATATGCCATTTATAAAAGGTCTTTAGATCACTTTACCAGAACATCTGTAGATCCTGATTCTGTGAATATGGATGCTTCGCAGGTGCCTATCTATAAAAAAGAGAGTAAGGGTGATTATGTGACCCAACAACTGAAGGAAAAGGATGAGAATGTTGGCCAGGGTTTGATGAAAAAACGCTATAAACCTAAGCTTCAGTTGGAATATATTGGGAATAGTGGTGTTGGGGTTGGTTATAGCCGGTATGGAACCGGTATGGCGGGCGGGGTTAATCTTTTCTTTAGTGATATCCTCAAGCGCAACCAAATTTATACTGCTTTGATGGTGAATGGAGAAATTCATGATTTTGCAGGTGCGCTTAGTTATTTAAACCGGGAAAGTCGTTTGAACTGGGGCGGCAGTGTTAGTCATGTGCCTTATTATTATTTTGACTGGGATCAGGGTTATGTAGATACAACCAATAATACTTATATCCAACCCTATAAAGAAATCCGTATATTTCGTCAGCAATTGACTGCCTTTAGCCAGTTTCCTTTTTCCAGAAAACTAAGGCTTGAGGGGGGAGGTGGTATTGAACGTTATAGTTTCCGGGTTGACTCCGTAACACTTTTGCAGGAGCAGGATAGTTACTATAGTAATTATAAAGAACAAAAAATTGATGCTCCATCCGGTTATCTTGTTTTTCCTACTTACATGGCACTTGTCGGGGACAATTCAACTTTTGGTTTTACATCACCTATGGATGGTTACAGGTATCGTTTTGAAATCAATAAATATTTCGGCAGACGTAATTTCTGGGGGGTATTGATTGATTACCGGAACTATTTTTATTCCAAACCTGTTTCATTGGCTCTTCGCGGAGTGCACTACGGACGCTATGGAAGAGATGAGAATTTAATGTATCCGCTTTTCATTGGGAATGATTATTATCAATATATCCGCGGTTATAACCGGGCTTCATTTCAGAATTATTCCTGTCAGTCTGGCAATTGTCTTAATTTATATAACCTGGTAGGGAGTAAATTGCTGGTGGCCAATGCTGAACTTAGAGTGCCTTTTACCGGGCACAAAAGACTTTCTTTTATTCGGTCTAAGTTTTTTTATTCTGACCTGGTGTTTTTTATGGATGGAGGGTTGGCCTGGTATAATAATCTTCCTTTTACCCCGGAAAGCAATGTGTCTTTGTCGTGGGAGCCACAAGCCAATAAACGGATCCCTGTTTTTAGTGCCGGTGCTTCTATTCGTGTTAATTTGCTTGGCATGATTGTTCTTGAACCTTATTATGCTTTCCCTTTTCAGCGTTCTTTAGATCATGGCGTTTGGGGACTTATCTTTTCCCCGGGGGGATGGTAATGAACAGTTTTCCTTAAAAAACATTAATTTTGCAACATTTTAATCATTCATTGTACTTTTATTATGGCTTTAAACTGTGGTATCATCGGAATCACCAACGTGGGTAAAACAACTCTTTTTAATTGTATTGCTAACACGAAAGTTGAGACGAATAATTATGCCTTTAGTACCAATAAATCGAATTTGGGAAGTGTTAATGTGCCTGATCCCAGGCTTTACGAGCTTGAAAAATGGCAACCAACAGAGAAAGTGATTCCTGCCACTGTTGATATTGTTGATATTCCCGGCTTGACAAAAGGGGCAAGCAAAGGAGAAGGGGTTGGCAACTTGTTTTTGAGTGATATCCGGAATGCCGATGCTTTGATTCATGTGGTTCGTTGTTTTGATGATGATAATTTGCCTCATATAGATGGATCAGTGAATCCGGTCAGGGATCTTGAAACAGTTGATCTGGAGCTTCAGATCAGGGACTTGGATTCGGTACAGAAAAAGAAAGAAAAAGCTGAAAAATTAGTTAAAGGAGGCGATAAAACAGCTAAGGCGGAGCTTGAGGTCTTGAACAAGATTGAGGATCATCTCAGCGGGTTTCAGAATGTCAGGACGCTAAATCTTGATGAGGAGGAGAAAAAATTTCTACATGAGTTATTTCTTTTAACAGATAAACCGGTTTTGTTTGTTTGTAATGTTGATGAATCTTCTGCTATAGAGGGGAATCAATACGTTGAGCAGTTTAAAGAGGCAGTTAAAGACCAGAATGGATTGGTGTTAACGATTGCCGGGCAGATTGAGGCTGAAATTGCTGAGCTGGATAATATGGAAGATCAGCAAGAATTTCTTAAAGATGTTGGCCTTGAAGAGCCTAGTGTGGATAAGCTTGTGAGGACGGCTTATGACTTACTCGATTTACAGTCTTTTTTTACTGTCGGGCCGAAAGAGATTCGTGCATGGACAATCCGTAAGGGCATGAAAGCGCCTAAAGCTGCGGGGGCAATTCATAGTGATCTCGAAAGAGGTTTTATCCGTGCGGAAGTAATGAAGTTTGATGATTTTATTACTTTGGGTTCGGAGCAAAAAGTCAAGGAAGCCGGAAAATTTAAAATCGAGGG
>CAYFUP010000188.1:0-5079 GCA_964346235.1 uncultured Bacteroidales bacterium
TCTAAAGTGGTTCTAAGAAGGCGTCAAGAACAAGGCATGCGAGCATTAAGTGCCAGGAGTTTCATATTCGCAAATGACTGGTGCTTAAGATGAGCATAAAGCAGTTATTGAAGTTTTCTTAGATTACAATATAGTATGTGCAATTAACAAACATTAAAGGAATAATAAATAAGGATTTAGAATATAACCATGATTTATTGATTATAAAAGTTAAATTATGGAAGTTTTTAAAATAGCGTTTCGCTTGATATAAAATGAGAAGGTATGAATAGAATGAATGGATGTTTTTTTTATGTATTATTGTTTCTTTTTTTATTTTATCCCTTAACATTAGCTGGTAATTCAAAGACTCATAATCCAAATATCATCATAATATATGCTGATGATTTGGATTATGGGGATTTAAGCAGTTACGGAGGTAGTATTCCGACGCCTCACATCGATAAAGTTGGGGCGGAAGGAATACGTTTTACCAATTTTTATGTATCTGCTCCTGCTTGTACCCCCTCCCGCTATTCTCTTATGACAGGAGCTTATCCGCAGCGTTCTCACCATGGACTTAACCGGGTTATTTATTCAAAACACAGTGGAAGATTAGACGAGAAAGAAAAAATATTACCGCAATACTTAAAGCAAATTGGATATCACACGGCTCTTTTTGGAAAATGGCATTTAGGTGGTAATCCTTTGGATCACGGATTTGATCCATTTACTGGTCTTACACAAGGTTGTATTGATTACTACAATCATGTTGCTGTATTCCCACATTCCCAGGGTAATTATTCACTGGATTGGTATAATGGTTATAAAAAAACAGAAGAAAAAGGTTATGCAACGGATTTGGTTACTGAACATGCAATTGATTACCTCAATAAAAAAGCTGAATCGAAGACACCGTTTTTTATGTATTTGGCTTTTAATGCTCCGCACTATGGTAAATCAGTGGCCAAGCTGGCAGAAGAAACCGGTTATACCGGAAATACCATTACGCTTGATAGCGATGATCCCAAAGAATTTGAAGGGGTATTTTCTTCACTACAGGCACCGGAGGAGTATCTACACAAATTCAGCCATGTATCAGATATTTATCGCCGCTATTATGCAGCCATGGTCTCTTCCATGGATGATAATATAGGCCGGGTATGGGAAAACCTTAAAAAAAATCATTTACTGAATAATACCATTATCTGGTTCATATCCGACAATGGCGGATATGCCGAAACACATCATGCACATGCTGATAATGGCGAGTTACGTGGACAAAAATTTGATGTTTATGAAGGTGGAATACGTGTACCGGCTTTGCTATGCTGGAGAAAAAATATCAAAGCTGGATTGGTATGCCATCAACCTGTTATAAATGCCGACCTGCTTCCAACCTTTGCACATATTCTGAAATTTGAAAAGCAATTAAGCAACAAAACCATTGATGGCAAAAACATAAGCAAGGTCATATTTGAAAATGAACGCATGGAAAGGGAACTATTCTGGCGCTACGATGTAAACAAGCAATTTGCATACAGGAAAGGCAAATGGAAATTATATATGGATCAATTGTTTAATCTGGAGATAGATACCCGGGAACAAAATGATTTAAAGAATTTATATCCTGAAATTTACATGGAGCTGAAAAACGTTTATGACAGCACCTTGCAATCTTTAACCCCATACGAATAATGTTATTAACAACCAATAAAATAAAAAATTATCATTAATATAAACTAAACATGGAAAAAATGAAATCAAGACGAAATTTCCTCAAGGAAGCCTCTGCTTCCGCCGCAGGCATGGCAATGGCCCCATGGGTTATTGGAACGAGTGCCAAAAGTTATTCCAGAATTATCGGTGCCAATGACAGAATTCGTGTTGCCATCGCGGGACTGGGAAGAAGGTTGGGCGCTTATTATGAGCCCCTTTCCTTAAAGGAAAGCAATGTAGAACTGGTTTATTTGTGTGATGTCATGGACAGCCAGTTAGAGAGAGCTTCCGCAGGTTTTGCAGAAAAAATTGATTATGAGCCCAAACTGGAAAAAGATGTCCGGAAAATCATTAACGATGATCAAGTGGATGCCATTATCAATGCAACACCCGATCACTGGCATACCCCCATGGCCATCATGGCTTTGGAAGCCGGAAAACATGTGTATCTTGAAAAACCTGTGAGCCACAATCCATATGAAAGCGAATTATTATTACAATATGATAATAAACATAAGGATAAACTGATTCAAATGGGAGCTCAACAGCGCTCTTCAAATGTTTCGAGGGAAATTATTGATGAAATTCACAACGGGATTATCGGGGAGGTTTACAAGGCATTGACTTTCTATTCAAATAAAAGGGGAAAGGTGGTAAATCCCGAAAAAGCCCCCGTACCTGAAGGCCTGAACTGGGAATTATTTCAGGGGCCGGCAACAAGAAAACCTTATGAGCACAATACATGGGATTATAACTGGCACTGGTACGGATGGGATTATGGAACCGCTGAAACCGGTAACAATGCCACCCATGAATTGGATGTTGCCCGTTGGGTAATGCAGGTTGGATACCCTGAATATGTATTTGTGGAAGCGGCTAAACGCCACTTTAAAGATGACGGCTGGACCATGTATGATACCATGGATGCAACTTTCATCTTCCCAGGCAACAAGGTGATACAATGGGACGGAAAAAGCCGGAATGGCTACAAAACACACCAGTACGACAGGGGTGTTTATGTATTTGGAACAGAGGGGACAGTTTTTCTCAGCCGGAGTTTGGGATATAAACTTTACGACCGTGCAGGTGAGCTGGTCCGTGAGCGATCAGAAGGGACGGATGAGGCAGGTACAGCTTTGGGCGGTGGCGGTGGATTATCAACCCGCCATATGCTGAACTTTTTCAATGCCATTCGGGGAAAAGAGCAATTAACCTTACCCGTATCAGATGGTGTGGTTAGTCAGCACATGACCCACCTGGCCAATATCGCATACCGGGTTAACAAACCTTTGGAAGTCAATGCTGAAAATGGCCGGATATTTGACAGGGATGCCATGAAGTTATGGAAGCGGACCTATGAGCCCGGTTGGGAACCCAAGGCATTGTAAAACTATGCGTTTCTTTTATAACGCTTATCTCATCAAAACATCATGAAAAATATAAAAAAAATGCGTCATTTCTTAAGTTTAACATTGATAATTATTAGTATTCCATTTTTATTATTTGGTCAAACCAAAACAATGGAATATGAATATGATGTGGTCATAACAGGTGCCTCAGCATCCGGAATAGCTGCTGCAATAAACGCTGCCCGAGAAGGTGTTGATGTATTGATGACAGAATCTACCGGTCACCTGGGTGGTTTAGCCACAGGAGGATTATCAAATACCGATTTTATGACTTATGAATCGGTTGGAGGGACATGGCGTGAATTCATGGATCGTGTAGTGGATTATTACACGAAAAACTATGGGAAAGGTTCCAGGCAGGTAAGAAATTGTATGGATGGCGGTTATTATGAACCAAAAGTGGGATTGCAGATATTTAAGGAAATGTTGGAGGAACATGAAAACAACATTGACATTTGGTTACTGCATCAACTGGAAACGGTCGAAACCAGGATGAAACCGGAAGACTTTTACCGGGTGGAAGCCATCCGGGTAAAAGATATACAGTCATCAGATGTTAAAAGGATAAAAGGGAAAGTATTTATTGATGCTACCTATGAAGGTGATTTGATGGCTGCGGCAGGTTGCGGCTACCGGGTAGGAAGTGAATCCAGGGCAGAATATAAAGAAACCATCGCCGCTGAAAAAGCTAACTGGCATGTGCAATGCTATAATTTCAGGCCAACGCTTACCAATGACCCGGACAAAAGGTTGCCTATCAACAAGCCGGATGGGTATAACCGGGATTTATATGCACCGTTAATAGAATTCATTGATGAAGGTCATTTTGATGATCTGAGCCAAATCATCTCAGATAATCGCCCTTTACCCAACAAAAAAGCCGATTTCAATGATAAAAAAGGCTCGCCCATCAGCATGCGTGTTTGTAATGAAACTGACGTGTGGCCTGAGGCAAATCCAAAAAACAGGCAATTAATCTTTGAATATATTAAGAGGCATAACATGGGATTTCTTTATTTCCTGCAAAACGATTCCGAATTACCGGAATGGATAAAAAAGGATATGGGGCAGTGGGGATTGCCGAAAGATGAATTTACTGAAACCCACCATTGGCCCCCAGTTGTTTATGTAAGAGAAGGCAGAAGAATGATTGGGGAATATGTATTTACCCAGTATGATGCCCAACCCAAAGAAGGCAGCGTGAGGGCTCCTGCAAAAGCAGATGCAGTAGCCATTGGCGATTATGCCTTGAATAGTCATGGAACACATGAACCAAAGCCGGGTCTTTTGAAAGGCGAGCTAAGCGGCAAAACGAAACCTTTCCAGGTTTCATATCGTGTTATGATTCCAAAAAAAGTAGATGGTTTATTGGTACCCGTGGCCGTGTCTGCCAGCAGGGTTGGTTTTGGCGCCATACGTATGGAGCCTGTATGGACCGCCCTTGGTCAGGCTGCTGGTCTGGCGGCAGCACAGGCAATAAAAAGCGAAAAAGAAGCCAGGGCAATTGATGTTTCATTATTGCAGATTAAACTTCATGAATTGGAAGCAAAAACATTTTATGTTTCAGATGTGCATCCCTCCTCTCCCTACTTCAAGGCAGTTCAGTTCTTGGGTAACAGGGGCTTTTTTCAGCATCTGTATAAAGCTGAAGATGCATCGGGCAAGAAAAGAGAAGGCCTACCAGCCCCACCCCAAAATAAATGGAGTACCGCTTTTCCTTATCATGATGTAAAGCCCGAAAAACAAATGACAGCCAGACTGGCGGAATACTGGATGGAAATGGCTGGCATTGCTGACAAGGAAACTTTTCCATCCTTTGAAAAAATGAGCAGGGGTAAATTCTTACAGGAAATTTATATTCGATTGATTGAAAATAATAAATAATATTGTTGATTTATAAGCGTTTTAAATTTTATTAAAAAAAACATTATATGCTGAATATAATAAAATGAATGAATTAAATAGCATTGCT
>CAYFUP010000189.1:0-5010 GCA_964346235.1 uncultured Bacteroidales bacterium
TAAATGAATTATAACTTAATCATGTTTTTCAAACCGTGTGTAGCCCTCATGTTTAATTTTAATCCTTGTTGTTACATTAGCGGATGAGGGGTTCACACGGTAAAAATTTTACGTTAAACTATTGCATTTCAACTCAATAGATAATAAACAACACATAAAAAAATATCAATATGAAGCATGTAAAACGTGGATTTGCAAGTGATAACAATGCCGCCGTACATCCATCCATTCTGGAGGCCATTTACAGGGCGAATAAAGGACATGTTGTCGGATATGGAGATGATCAATATACCAAAGAAGCAAAAGAACTCATAAAACATGAATTTGGGGCTCATGCTGATGTTTATTTTGTATTCAATGGAACGGGGGCCAATGTATTAAGCATTGCTGCTGCAGCCAGTTCATTTCAGTCAGTCATTTGCGCCGAGACTTCCCATATTCATGAAGATGAATGTGGTGCTCCGGAAAAATTTTCAGGAAGCAAGTTATTGCCGGTCCATGCCAGTGATGGGAAGTTAACGCCGGAATTAATAGCTACACAAATGAAAGGGATTAACTTTGTGCATCATGTGCAACCTCGCATCGTTTCCATTACACAATCAACAGAACTGGGAACCGTTTATACGGTCGATGAAATAAAACGCATTGCTCAATATGCTCATCAAAACAATATGATTTTACATATGGACGGGGCAAGGATATACAATGCGGCAGTTCACCTTAAAAAAGACCTGAAAGCGTTAACCTGCGATGCCGGCGTGGATATTTTATCCCTGGGTGGCACGAAAAACGGCATCATGATGGGCGAAGCAGTGTTGGTGTTTAATAAAGTGTTAACCCCGGATATCCATTATTATCATAAACAATCCATGCAACTTGCTTCGAAAATGAGGTTCATCGCTGTGCAATACCAAGCATTGCTTCAAAATGGATTATGGCACAAAAATGCAAGTCATGCCAACCAGATGGCAGAGTATCTTAAAGAAAAAACTGAGCCATTGAATGAGATAAGCATTGTTTATCCGGTTGAATCGAATGCGGTATTTGCAAAAATCCCAAAAGACATCATTCCGTCATTGCAAGAAAAATTCTTTTTCTACGTATGGGATGATAGAGAATCCATCGTTCGGTGGATGACTTCTTTTGATACGGAAAGGGAAGATATTGATGAACTCGTAAAGTTAATCAATCAGTTTGTAAATTAATCTTTTACAAATCAATGTCGTTGAATGGTTTTAATTCTGTTTTCAATATCAGGATTAATAAAGGTGCAAAAAAAAATGCTCCACCTCTGTCATCATGCAAATAAGTATATTTATTGAATTTTTTTGTAAACTAATAAATTTATTAATTTTAGCGCTTCAAAAATGTTTAAATTTTATAAATAATTTTTCGTAAATCTGATAAACCATGAGTAAAACCTTTAAGTATGTATTGAGTGAGAAAGACATGCCCAGACAATGGTACAATCTGGCAGCTGATTTGCCGACTCCGATGCAGCCTCCCCTTGGGCCTGACGGAAAACCTATTTCTCCTGATATGTTAACCAAAGTATTTCCGGAAAATCTGATAGAACAGGAAATGTCACCCCAGCGGTGGATTGATATCCCCGAAGGAATTCTGGAATTGTTATTTCGTTGGCGACCTACTCCGCTACATCGTGCCGTTCATCTTGAAAAAGCCCTGGACACCCCGGCAAGGATTTATTATAAGAACGAAAGTGTATCCCCGGCAGGCAGCCATAAACCAAATACGGCGGTGGCTCAGGCATGGTATAACAAACAATTCGGAATAAAAAGGATAACCACGGAAACCGGTGCAGGACAATGGGGCAGTGCCCTTGCTTTTGCGGGTGCTTTACTGGGTTTGGAGATAAAGGTTTTTATGGTGCGAATTAGTTTTGATCAAAAACCATTTAGAAAATTAATGATGCAAACCTGGGGTGCAAATTGTGTTCCAAGTCCCAGCAATGAAACGCAGGCAGGAAGGGATATATTGGCTAAATATCCGGATACTCCCGGTGCTCTTGGAATTGCCATCAGTGAAGCCATTGAACAAGCTGTATCCGATGAGACCGGACAAACCAGGTACTCTCTGGGAAGCGTTCTGAATCATGTCATGCTTCATCAGACAATTATAGGTCTGGAGACAAAAAAGCAGCTTGAACTGGCTGAAGAGAAAAAAGTGGATACGATCATTGGTTGTGCCGGCGGTGGAAGTAACTTTGCCGGATTAGCCTTTCCATTTGTCAACGATAAAATCCACGGGGCAGATATTGATATTATACCGGTTGAGCCAGCTTCATGTCCCACATTAACCAGGGCACCGTTTTTATACGATCATGGGGATACCGCCAAAATGACCCCGTTGCTGCCGATGTACACCCTGGGACATGATTTTATACCACCTCCTATCCATGCCGGTGGTTTGAGGTATCACGGCATGTCTCCATTGGTGAGCCAGGCTGTGCATGAAGGATTGTTAAGGCCTCATTCTATCCATCAATTGGAATGTTATAATTCAGGGGTATTGTTCGCAAAAACCGAAGGAATCATTCCTGCCCCGGAAACAACCCATGCCTTAGCCTCTGCCATACAGGAAGCTAAAAAAGCAAAAGAGGAAGGAAAAGAGAAAGTTATTTTGTTTAATTTGAGTGGACATGGCATGATGGACCTGACCGGCTATGAAAAATTCTTCGCAGGGGAACTTGATGATTATTCCCTTCCGCAGGAAGAAATTGACCGGGTATTGGATACCATCAAAGACTATCCGAAACCTTCATATGATAAGACTGGTAAATGGTAATGGAAAAATTAAAGATTGCTATACAAAAATCAGGAAGGCTAAGCGAAAAATCCGCAGCGCTGATTCAGGAATGCGGCATAAAAATAAATAACGGCAACAGGAAACTTATTGCCCAGGCTTCCAATTTTCCTTTGGAGATCTTATACCTTAGGGATGATGACATCCCCCAATCGGTGGAAGATAAAGTAGCAGATATTGGTATAGTGGGTGAAAATGAAGTGGCCGAAAAAGACAAAGACATTACCATTGTTGAAAAGCTTGGTTTTTCTAAATGTAAGTTGTCCCTCGCCATTCCCAAATCAGTCGATTACCAGGGCATTGAATATTTTAACAATAAGGTGATTGCTACCTCTTATCCGGTCATATTAGGTAAATACCTGATGGAAAAAGGGATAAATGCTGAAATTCATATGATTAGCGGTTCTGTGGAAATCGCCCCTGGCATAGGTTTGGCAGATGCAATATTTGATATTGTCAGTTCCGGGAGTACGTTGATTAGCAACGGGCTGAAGGAAGTGGAGACAGTCATGCGCTCACAGGCCGTTATTGTCGGGAACAAAAACATTGATGAGGAACAAAAACTTATTCTTGAGAACCTGCTTTTCCGGATTCATGCAGTGCAAAAAGCGCAAAACAACAAATATATCTTGTTGAATGTTCCTAATGATAAGGTACAGGATATCATTGGAATACTTCCTGGAATGAAAAGTCCCACAGTGATGCCCCTGGCTGAAAGTGGCTGGAGCTCTGTTCATTCGGTTATCAGTGAATCTGATTTCTGGGAAATTATTGGTCAGCTGAAAAAAAATGGTGCACAGGGATTGTTGGTCGTGCCCATTGAAAAAATGATTATTTAGTGGTTCTAAGAAAACATCAACAACTGCATTATGCTCACCTTAAGCTCCAGTCATTTACAACCAATAAACTCCTGGCACTTAAGGCTTGCATGCCTTGTTCTTGACGCCTTCTTAGAACCACTTTAGCATAATTTGTTAGTTTTCTTAGTGACACTATTTAGAATCACATTTTAATTGTTTATTTTTATTGTTTGAAAAAGGTATAATCTAAACCAGTATCATTGAAAATTGTAAACAGACCGGAAAAAGAATCATGGAATGAGCTTATCCAAAGGCCTTTATTTGCTGATTCGGAATTGGAAAATAAAGTGAAGGCGGTATTAAATGAAATAAAGGCTAAGGGGGATGAAGCATTGTTTAAGTATACCGAACAGTTTGATAAGGTTCACTTAAAAAAATTCGTCGTTGATAAGGAGGAAATTGCCCATTCTGAAAAACATATTGATGAAGCTCTGAAAGCAGCCATTAAACTGGCATCACAAAACATTGAAAAGTTTCATTCAAGTCAGAAAATTAGTGCTGAGGTAGTTGAGACCTCACCTGGGGTACGTTGCTGGCAAAAAGCGATGCCCATAGAGAAAGTCGGATTGTATGTGCCCGGAGGCAGTGCTCCTTTGTTTTCCACTGTGCTGATGCTGGGAATACCTGCAAAAATTGCAGGTTGTAAAGAAATTGTCCTTTGCACACCTCCCGGCAGAGAAGGAAACATTCATCCAGCCATTTTGTATGCTGCCAAGCAAACCGGGATAGATAAAATCTATAAATTAGGGGGAATTCAGGCAATAGGAGCGATGGCCTATGGTACACCAACAATATCCAGGGTACATAAAATTTTTGGTCCGGGAAACCAATATGTTACCAAAGCCAAACAATTGGTGAACTACGAAGGAACATCCATCGACATGGTCGCCGGACCTTCTGAAGTATTAGTGGTTGCTGATGAAACGAGTGATCCGGCATTTGTAGCGGCAGATTTGCTTGCGCAGGCGGAGCATGGTGCCGATAGCATGGTAGTCCTCGTAACCAATGACAAAGAAATCATTGAAGCCGTGATGAAATCATTAAAAGTCCATTTGAATGAACTGGACAGAAAAGAAGTTGCCTGGAAAGCCATAGAAAACAGTCTCGCTGTAATACTTTCTGATGAAACGGAAATGGTTCACTTTGTAAACGAATATGCTCCTGAGCACCTTATCATTTCCACGAAGGACAATCACATGATGGCAGATGAAATCATGAATGCAGGTTCAGTATTTTTGGGCAATTATACCCCGGAGACAGCAGGTGATTATGCTTCAGGAACCAATCATACATTACCCACCAATGGATTTGCCAGGACATACGGGGG
>CAYFUP010000190.1:0-4999 GCA_964346235.1 uncultured Bacteroidales bacterium
ATATGGAACAGGATTTTGTGCTGGCTTCGGTGGTTTTAAAGTGGAAGTTATTTAAAGGATTTCAAAACAGGGCAAAAATTGAACAGGCTGCCATTGAAAAAGCAATTTTGGAAGAACAATACGAGGAACTTAAATCAAAAATAGATTTGGAAATCATCAACGCCTTTTATGAACTTGAATCGGCTTATTCAGCTGTTATTGAAGCCCAAAAACAGCTCAAAACCTCAAGTCAGGTCTATAAACTGGTGAAAAAAAAGTATCAATTGGGACAAATTCCTTATGTCAGAATGCTTGAAGCCAGAACATCCTTTTTCAATGGTAAGAAGAATCTAATTATGAAAAAAACAGCATTTAAGATGAAATATGCAAAACTTGAAAGAGTAGCAGGTTTGTATCAATTTTAGTAACATTAATAATTAGCCCAAATAAAAATGAAAATAAAAAATATAATCTTCATTATCATGTTGTTTGTTTCAGCTTGCAAAAACAACCAGGAAGCCGATAATCAAAATGATGTGCTAAAGGTAAAAACAAGCATTGCAGAAGAAAGCATTTATCAGCATACCATACATACCAGCGGAAAAATCTATCCGCGGGAGGAACTAAGATTGAGTTTTATGACAGGTGGAATTATCCGTCAGTTATCCATTCAGGAAGGAGAAAAAGTGTTGGAAGGTCAGTTATTGGCAAAGCTGGACCTGCAAGAAATAAATGCCAAGGTTGAACAAGCTGAGCTGGCCCTGGATAAAGCCAAGCGTGACTTGAAAAGGGTGACAAAACTGTATGAAGATACCGTGGCTACCCTGGAACAAAAACAAAATGCATCCACATCCTATGAGTTGGCTAAAAAAGATTTAGAAATTGCCAGGCATAATCTGAAATATTCCACCATTGAAGCACCCGGAGACGGGATAATCTTAAAAATAATCGCCAGGGAAAACGAACTGATTGCCCCAGGCCGCCCGGTTATTTTGTTTGGACAGACTGAAGGAAGCTGGAAGGCAAAAGTGAGTATCACAGATAAAGACATCACCAATCTTTCCGAAGGTGATTCTGCCAGGATATATCTGGATGCCTTTCCGGAAAAAGGATTTTCCGCAAAAGTGTCTGAAATTAGTGGAATGGCCGATCCATATTCCGGCACCTTTGAAGTTGAATTAAAGCTTGTTGAATTTCCAAACAATATCATGAGCGGGATGATTATAAAAGCCGATATATATACAAAAAAAAAAGAATACCTATATGAAAGTACCACTTTTGTCAGTTATGGATATCACTGGTAATCGTGGATATATCTGGAATCTGAGCCATGGAGAACTAATCAAAAAAAATGTAACCCTGGCTCATATTCTTGAAAATGGCGTATTGATAAAGAGCGGACTGGATTGCGGAGATACAGTTATCACCAGGGGAGCTGACTATTTAGGCAAGAATGCCCGCTTTGAAATTATACATGAATAACCTGCTGACTTATGCTAATTCCAAAATTTGCCATAAAAAATTATCAGTTTACACTTGTTGTTTTCTTGCTTTTGCTTGTTTCCGGGTTATACTCCTATTTCACGATGCCCCGTAACGAGAATCCGGTCGTTTATGTACCTGGTGCCTCGGTTACCGTTATTTACCCCGGTGCGAGTACATCAGATTTAGAAGAGTTGATAGCCATTCCGGTTGAAGAAACCATTAATGAGCTGGATAATATCAAACGCATAAATACCTCTATGATGGACGGGGTTGTGGTTGTTTCGGTGGAATTTAATTATGATGCAGACCCGCATGAAAAGTATGATGAGGTGGTGCGCCAGGTAAACAACATTCGCAATGATTTGCCCGAAGGAATTGTTGAATTGGATTTAATGCAATGGAATTCCACGGATGTTGCCATCATGCAGCTGGCATTGGTCTCAGAAACCACGTCTTACAGTCAGCTTGATATTATTGCTGAAAACCTGAAGAATGATATTGAAAAATCATATGGGATAAAAAGGGTGAACATCCTGGCATTGCCTGAGCAGGAAATACATGTTTCTATGGATTTGGAGAAAATGGCCCAAATGAATATTCCTGTCAATCAGGTTAAAAACGCCATTCAAAGCTATAATGCCAATATTCCGGGAGGTTCAATAAACATTCAGAAGAAGAACTTTGCCATTAAAACAAGCGGTTCATATGAAAGCCTTGAAGATATAAGAAATACGATAGTGGCAGCATATAACGGACAGGTTATATATTTAAAAGACATTGCCGGGATTGCATTTACCAAAGAAAAAATAGAATATAAAGCTCATTATGACGGAGAGCGGGCAATTTTTTTATCCATCCTTCAGAAAGAAAACATCAATATCTATGACATTATGGATGGGGTAAAACCTGTTATTCAGGAACATGCTGAAAATTTAGATGCGCACACACAACTTGAAGTTGTTTTTGATGTCTCCGAAAATATTGACCACCGGATTAACGGATTTATGAAAAACCTGTTGCAAGGTATCATTGTGGTAGGTTTATTAATCCTGCTTTCCATTGGACTAAGCTCTTCGCTTATCATTATCACGGCCATTCCTTTGTCAGTACTTATCGGGCTTTCTTTTGTTGACCTGGCCGGATTTGGATTGCAACAAATTTCCATTGCTGCGTTGGTGGTAGCGCTTGGTTTGCTGGTGGATAATTCCATTGTTATGGTGGAAAATATAAGTCGCCATATAACATTGGGAAGCAAACCCAGGGATGCTGCCATCAAAGGAGCATCAGAGATTGGCTGGCCGGTGATTAGTGCCACGGTAACGACTGTTTTGGCATTCATCCCAATCATCATGATGCCTGATAAAGCCGGAGACTTTATCCGCAGTCTGCCAGTCACCATTACAGCCACCTTATCCGTTTCTTTGTTGATTGCCCTTACCCTGACACCTTTAATTGCCAGTGTGGTATTAAAAAATAAAACGGGCAACAAAGATGAAAAAAGCCATTCATTTCAACTGGAAAAATATTTAAAAGCTGTCATCAACGGACCTTATCGAAATACCCTGCAATATGTATTGAAACGCAAGGGACTGATTTTACTCATTACGCTTGTCGTGTTGGGAATTTCGGTTTATATTTTTACGCATGTGGGGATCAGCTATTTTCCAAAAGCTGAAACACCGCAATTTATGATACGGGTAAACATGCCGGAAGGCACTAACCTTGAAGATACCGAAGATGCAACAAGATGGGTCGAACATGTGCTTGATACTGTTAAAACAGTAGAACATTATGCTTCTAATGTAGGCAAGGGCAATCCGCGGATTTATTATAACATATTTCCTAAGCAACTGGCCAAGAATTTTGCCGAAATATATGTTGAGCTGAAAGAATATGATGTAGATACATTCTATCCCTTGCTTGCTGGATTGCGTGGTAAATTCAACGAATATCCGGGTGCTGAAATAAACATCAAAGAATTTGAACAAGGGACACCCAAAGAAGCCCCTATAGTAATTTATATTATGGGAGATAAGACAGAAAGTTTGCGCACCATATCGAAAAAAGTTGAATCCTGGTTGGATCAGGTACCCGGAATCATTAATATAGATAACAAACTTGACAAAGTCATCACCAACATTTATTTTGACATTAACAAAGAAAAAGCCAACATGCTCGGAGTACCTGTTCATGAAATAGACAACACCATTCGCACATCAGTAAGTGGTGCAAAGATATCAGAATATTGGGATGACAAAGGCCAAAGTCATGATATTGTACTTAACCTTTCAACCCAGGGAGCGATAACCTTAAAAGATTTCAACAAGATATATGTTGAATCCATTACCGGCAAGATGATTCCGTTAAGACAGCTGGCTGATTATCATTTTGAGCAGTCGCAGGGACTGATAACCCGGTATAATCTGCAAAAGAATGCCACCATAAACGCAGATTTAAAAAAGGGGGTAAACCTGGATGATGCCATGGCCTCTGTCATTTCAAAACTGGAGCAATATTCTTTTCCACCCGGTTATGATTACTATTTGGCCGGAGAGATTGAAGAACGTGCAGAATCATTCGCGGGCATGCAGCAGGCCATACTTATCGCATTGATAGCCATCTTTGCAGTATTGGTCCTGCAATTTAACTCATTCATCCAGCCATTAATTATCTATTCAGCCATTCCTTTGGCGGTGATTGGCAGCATCTGGGCACTTTTCATAACCGGAAACACTTTTTCATTCACTGCATTTATCGGCTTAATCAGTTTGGTCGGCATTGTTGTCAATAATTCGATAATTTTAGTCGATTATACAAACTTGCTGAGAAAAAAAGGACATCCCCTGGAGGAAGCCATTCAGACTGCCGGAGAAACCCGTTTTACACCGATTGTGCTTACCGCCTTAACCACCATTGGGGGATTATTGCCCCTGACCCTTCAGGGAGGAAGCTTATGGGCACCCATGGGTTGGACGATCATAGGCGGGTTATTGGTTTCAACCTTTCTTACCCTGCTTTTGGTACCAGTTTTATATGCCATTGTTGAAAAAAGAGGGGAAGTTATTGAAAAATTAAAACAAGGGAATTAATTTTGCAAGGATTTAAATGATACAAGAAATAAGTATTGTGAGCAATTTGTTTTGCAGGGATTCCATAATTTTTTGCATAAATCTTGTAAGAATAACTTTGAATGGTTTATTGCTTAAAAAGAACAGTTTTGTTGGGAATACTTTATTAAGCGCTTAAGGGGATTAAGAAATAAAATTGAGTAATTATTGTTATTGAAGTGGAAACATCGCCGGGTTATGCTGCTGGCAAGAAATAATATATATCTTTGCGTGGAAAATAATAAAAGGAGAAATGCCGGAGCGGTCGAACGGGGCTGACTCGAAATCAGTTGTCCATCGTAAGGTGGACCGGGGGTTCGAATCCCTCTTTCTCCGCTAATCAATGATTCTATCCAACATTTTTAATTTCCATTTCATTTATTGCAGCTGTGGGCAGGCCGGGGTTCGAACTTAGCGAAGCGATATCA
>CAYFUP010000191.1:0-4879 GCA_964346235.1 uncultured Bacteroidales bacterium
GGAGGTTCCATATGACCTTATAAAAAATAATTTTGAACATATGAAACACCCATGATAAAAGCTTTAACACACACGAACATGATTTTCATGGATGTTCCATCTGACCTTTGAAAATAAATTGTAAACAGATGAATTAAAAATTATACTTAATAGGCGGACTCACTAATGTCTGCAAAAAATAAATAACCTTTTTTGAAACCATTGATAATTGCGGGTTATCCGAGGTATGATTTCAGTATTTTGGAGCAGGTAACGTTCTTCAGTTGATTTATGGCTTTTTCTTTAATTTGCCTGACCCTTTCCCGGGTAAGGTTAAATTTTTCTCCGATTTCTTCCAGGGTAAAAGGATGTTTTCCATTGAGACCGTAATAATAGCGAATAATTTCTGCTTCGCGGTGGGTGAGGGTATTCAGTACCCTTTCTATTTCTTTGCGCAGTGAATCGTTCACCAGTTTTTTATCCGGACTTTGGGAGTCTTTGCTTAATAAAATGTCATACATATTACTATCTTCATCCTGACTCAGCGGAGCATCCATGGAAATATGCCTTCCGGCATTGGCAAGGGCTTCTTTCACATCTTTGGGAGCCAGTTCCAGTGCCTGGGCAATCTCAAGAGGCGAAGGTTCTCTTTCGAATTGCTGTTCCAGTTCATTCAGGGTTTTATTGATCTTATTGATGGATCCGATTTTGTTGAGCGGCAATCTGACTATCCTGGCCTGTTCGGCCAGGGCCTGCAAAATTGATTGTCTGATCCACCAAACGGCGTAAGAAATGAATTTGAAACCCCTTGTTTCATCAAAACGTTGTGCTGCCTTGATAAGCCCCAGGTTGCCTTCATTGATTAAATCCGGGAGGCTTAATCCTTGATTTTGATATTGCTTTGAGACAGAGACAACAAAACGCAAATTGGCCTTTATTAACTTGTCGAGTGCTTCCGGATCGTGATGTTTTATTTTTCTTGCCAGTTCTACCTCTTCGTCAGCTGAAATCATATCTTCTTTTCCAATCTCATGCAGGTATTTATCTAAGGAGGGAGTATCACGATTGGTTACCTGTTTAATGATTTTTAACTGTCTCATCAGGTTATAATTTACATTTTATACGCAAAGGGGAAAGTGATGGTTACAATTGTTTTAAAAAATGTTTAAATATTTTTTATACAATAATAATTCTTGTTGCTGCGTTGATTACATCAAGTTTATATACATTGCATTTGTTGTTTCAATACACTTTTTTATTAATTTATTTTATTTTATTTGGTAATTCTTAAAGTATTATTTATTATTGCATTGTAATTCCAACTGCGAATTTTCTCTATCAAACTATAATATTTTCCTTATATATTCCATATAAAATTATATTAGCAAGTTAAATCTAATAAGTTTATTATTAATTATTTAAATTTTTAAGGTAAGTCATGTATGATATTCTGGAGTTGAATAAAAAGCTTGTTCCGGAGCTTAGGGAAATTGCCAAGCAGCTGAACATTAAGAGAGTAGAGTCTCTAAGGAAACAGGATCTGGTGTATAAGATTTTGGACCAGCAGGCAATTAATTCCACTGAAATAACCAAGGACAGAAATAAGAAAGATTCGCAAGCAGAATCTGAAGATAAGTCTAAAACAGAAAAACAAAGTACAAGAAGGAGAATTAGAACCTCGAAAAAAAGTGAGAAGGTTAATTCGGAAGAGAATGCAACGGAAGCTCAAACAATCGGCAAAAGAAGAAAAAAAGCTGAAAAAGCGGTCAGTGAACAGAAATCGAGACCTTCCGAAAAAGAGAAATCGGGACCTTCTGAAAAAGAGAAATCGAGACCTTCCGAAAAATTGACACCGAAAGATTCCAAAAATGAATCAACGGAAAATGCCAAAAAAGAGCAATCCGAGTTTAATTCTTATAAAGCAGAAGAAAAAATTAGTGAAGGGAAGACCAATGAAACCAGTCAGTTTCCCAGCGGTTTTAAAACCAAAGATAACGGAGATATTCCCAGAAGCAAAGACACTGCCGGTGCACAAAAGTCCAGACATGACAATGGCACTGATGATAAGCATTATGAATTTGAAGGGATTATCTCTAATTCAGGAGTACTTGAGATAATGCCCGATGGATACGGATTTCTCCGTTCAGCGGATTATAACTACCTGAACTCCCCTGATGACATATATGTATCCCAGTCTCAGATTAAGTTATTTGGTTTGAAAACCGGGGATAATGTAAAAGGAACCATCCGGCCGCCAAAAGAAGGTGAAAAATATTTCCCACTCATCAAAGTGGAAGAAATAAATGGCCGTAATCCTGACTTCATAAGAGACAGGGTGCCATTTGATTATTTGACGCCACTTTTTCCTGATGAGAAGTTTACCCTGATAAGAAAAGGACAACGAGACTTATCGGTGCGGATAGTGGATATGTTTGCTCCTATAGGAAAAGGTCAGCGGGGACTTATCGTAGCGCAGCCGAAAACAGGAAAAACAGTCCTGTTGAAAGCGGTTGCAAACGCCATCGCATATAATCAACCTGAGGTTTATATGATTGTTTTGTTGATTGATGAAAGACCGGAAGAAGTTACAGATATGCAGCGGAGTGTTAAAGCGGAAGTAGTGTCTTCCACTTTCGATGAACCGGCGGAACGCCATGTTAGGGTAACGAATATCGTGCTTGATAAGGCGAAGAGGCTGGTGGAATGCGGACATGATGTGGTTATCCTGCTGGATTCAATTACCCGTTTGGCAAGGGCGTTTAATACGGTTTCACCGGCATCCGGGAAAGTTTTATCCGGTGGTGTAGATGCCAATGCCCTTCAAAAACCGAAACGATTCTTTGGAGCTGCCAGGAATATTGAGCATGGGGGTTCTCTGACCATCCTGGCCACGGCATTAACAGATACCGGATCAAAAATGGATGATGTCATTTTCGAAGAGTTTAAAGGAACCGGTAACATGGAACTGCAACTTGACAGAAAACTTGCCAACAAGCGTATATTCCCGGCTGTTGACATTAATGCTTCCAGCACCAGGAGAGAAGAATTGCTGCTGGACACTGATTTCATTAACAAAGTATATATATTGAGAAACTACCTTGCTGACATGAATTCCGTAGAAGCCATGGAATTCATGAAAGACAGGATGCAAAAGACAGCTTCCAATGAGGAGTTTTTGATTTCAATGAACAGTGAATAATCGACGACCGGTCATTCAATAGGCCATTGAATAATGGATCACTGAAAATGGAATAACAGAGCGGAGAGAATCTGAAAGTTTGCTGGATTTCACTGGAATTATCATTTCACGAACCTTCTTAGCCCCATATTTAGAATAATTTGTTAGTTTTCTTAGTGCCTCTAATTATTCTTAAGTGGTTCCAAGAAGGCATGCAATGAATGAAAGTAATGGCATCATTGATGGAATCATATGCGATCCATTTCAACGATGCCTTTTTAATTCAGATTTTGTCAGGAATCTGAATATTAGGAAAAAATCTGATAAAAGCATGAAGCTCTCTAAAACAATGGAAATCCCTATTCATTGGCTTGCATGATTTTATCCATGATTTTTTGTCCCAGTTCTTCCCCCAGCTCAGGATTATCCATAAGCAGGTTTTTTACAGCCTCACGTCCCTGACCGAGTTTGGTGTCTCCATAACTGTACCATGAACCGCTTTTCTTAATGATGTTGTGATCCACTCCCAAATCAATGATTTCACCGGAATAAGAAATGCCTTCCCCGTAAATGATATCGAATTCTGCTTTTTTAAACGGAGGGGCAAGTTTATTTTTAGTCACTTTTACCCGGGTCCGGTTGCCCATAATCTCATCTCCTTCTTTAATCTGGCTTATTCTGCGGATATCCAGACGAACTGTTGAATAAAATTTCAGGGCATTACCACCGGTAGTTGTTTCAGGATTACCGAACATTACCCCGATTTTTTCTCTTAACTGGTTAATAAAGATGCAGCATGTATTGGTTTTGCTGATGTTGGCCGCCAGTTTTCTCAGGGCTTGTGACATGAGCCTTGCTTGCAGTCCCATTTTTGAGTCACCCATTTCTCCTTCAATTTCAGCTTTGGGAGTTAATGCCGCTACCGAATCAATGACGATGATGTCGATGGCACCGGAACGAATCAGGTGATCGGTTATCTCCAGGGCTTGTTCACCGTTATCGGGCTGAGAGATAAATAAGTTTTCAACGTCCACCCCCAGTTTTTCAGCATAAGTTCGGTCAAAGGCATGCTCTGCATCAATGATGGCTGCAATACCCCCTGCTTTCTGCGCTTCAGCGATGGCATGGATGGCAATGGTTGTTTTACCGGATGATTCCGGTCCATATATTTCCACAATTCTGCCTCTCGGATAACCCTGGATTCCTAATGCGATATCCAGGGAAATGGAACCGGACGAGATAGAAGGAACATCCGCTACGGCCTTATCACCGAGTTTCATAATTGTGCCTTTGCCATAACCCTTCTCAATCTTATCAAGGGTCAGCTGAAGGGCTTTCAGCTTTTCTTTGTTGACATTTTGCTTTTTTTCTGTTTGTGTATTCTCTTTTACTTCTTTTGCCATTTAATTTAATTTTTTATTTGTATGATTCCAAAATTTGATTCGTGTGATCCTTGGTTTTTACTTTATGAAAAATCTTATCAATGTTTCCCTGTTCATCAATGATAAAAGTTTTCCGGTTGACACCTTCATAGGTTTTGCCATACATTTTTTTTTCACCCCAGACTCCGTAGTCGTTGATTATCTTTTTTTCTGTATCGGGAATCAGCGGAAAAGGCAATTCATATTTTGAAACGAACTTTTCATGAGATTTTTCATCATCTGCACTGATACCAATAATTTCAAACCCATTCTTTTTTAATTCTGCATAATTATCACGAAG
>CAYFUP010000192.1:0-4843 GCA_964346235.1 uncultured Bacteroidales bacterium
TATTGAACGCAAAAATATGCAAACTAAAGATAATTTTTTTTACAGGAAAACCACCCTGAATTGTCGCGGAAAAATATTGGATCTCTCAAAGCCTCAAGTCATGGGAATACTCAATATCACCCCTGATTCATTCTATGATGGGAATAAATATAAACGCATGACTGAAATACAGGGCCAGATGGAAAAAATGATGGAAGAAGGGGCAGCCATCATCGATATCGGCGCCTATTCGAGTCGCCCGGGGGCATCAGACATTTCCCCGGCAGAAGAATGGAAACGCCTGGAACCTGTTCTCATGCTCATCCTTCAAAAATATGATGACTTTATTTTTTCCATCGATACTTTTCGCAGTGAAATCGCCCGGCAGGCCATATCAAATTATCCGGTAAGCATGATTAATGATATTTCAGCCGGGGAACTGGATGATAAGATGTTTGACACCGTGGCCACTGAGAATATCCCTTATATCATGATGCACATGAAAGGAAATCCGCAAAACATGAAAAGCAAAGCGCAGTATCAGGATATACTTAACGAGATAACGGATTATTTTTCAGAAAAGACTGAACGCCTCAAGCAAATGGGGCTAAAGGATATGGTCATTGATCCGGGGTTTGGGTTCAGTAAGACGATAGACCAGAATTTTGAATTGTTGGGATTAGTCAATAACTTTAAAATTTTTGGCTTTCCAATTTTGGCGGGATTATCAAGGAAATCAATGATTTACAAAACATTGAACATTTCGCCTGGTGAAGCATTGAATGGAACCACTGTGCTAAATACCATTGCACTGATGCAGGGCATTAATATTCTCAGGGTTCATGATGTAAACGAAGCCAGGGAAACCATACAACTATACGAAAAATATTCAGCGCTTTTACAAACAGACATATTATGATAACAGCTTTTATTACCATCCGGGTGCTTGACTTCCTTGATATACTGCTGGTAGCGTTTTTAATGTACCGCATCTATTTATGGATAAAAGGAACGGTAGCCATCAATATATTCATTGGAATTTTTGCCATATACCTGTTCTGGCTATTGGTAAAAGCCCTGAATATGGAGTTAATCGGAAGCATTCTGGGTCAGGTGATTGGGGTGGGAGTCATTGCCCTGATTATTGTATTCCAGCAGGAAATAAGAAGGTTTTTACTGGTGGTCGGCTCCAAATACATCTCGAACAATGCATTTTCCCTTGAAAATTTATTTCCGCTGACCATCAAAAAAACACCAAAGATTGATATTCAGGCCATTGCCAGTGCCTGTTTCCGCATGGCGAAAGCCTATACCGGAGCATTGATTGTTATTTCCAAAAAATCAGAAATGGAGTTGTTTGCAGAAACCGGTGACATTATTAATGCAGACTTTTCAGGCAGGTTGCTTGAGAGCATTTTTCACAAGGGCAATCCGCTTCATGATGGGGCCGTCATTATTAAAAGGAACAAAATATATACAGCCCGTTGTGTACTTCCCATCACTGAAAGAATAGACCTTCCTCATCATTATGGAATGAGGCACAAGGCAGCATTGGGGATGACAGAAAATACGGATGCGATTGTCATTGTTATTTCAGAAGAAAGAGGCACCATATCTGTCGCCCGCAGAGGAGATATCATTGATAATCTCTCCCGTCAGGAACTCGTGAAATTATTGAGCGAAGAATTCCCTGAAAAACAGTCTTCTGCCTCATGAAATGATGATTGGGGTCACACAAAACCCTATATCCTGAACTTCCAACCGAAAATGTTTTCTTAGAACCATTTTAATGAGTGACACTAAGCTACAATTAAAACCTTTAAAAACAATAGTTTACACTTTTGTGGTGTATGTGAGAAAACAAACAAATTATGGCATAGTGGTTCTAAGCTACAATTAAAACGTTAAAGAACAATAGTTTACACTTTTGTAGTGTATGTGAGAAGGCGTCAAGAAAAAGGCATGCGAGCCATGATTGCCAAGAGTTTACTAGAGTGACTTGTGCTTAACGGGGATTATAACGCAGCTATTTAGGTTTTGTTTGGACCATTTATTAAAAAAGGATATTTTTAAAAATACCATTCACTTTTTAGGGTTAAACCAGATTTTTCAGTCATTAGCTATATCCATATTTTTTTCATGAAATGAAACCTGAAATTTAATTTTATTTTTTATTTTTAACCGGAAATTCGATTGTTTAACTTAATAATGAACCCACATGCATAAGAAACCCAACAGCACTGAAAAACCAAAACTAGTGCCGAAAAGCAACATGATTTCCTTCATCATCCTTTCCAGCTGTTTTTTGTGGTGGGGACTGGCCAACAATATGACAGATCCGCTGGTTAAAACTTTTATGGGCATATTTGAGGGCATGACAGCCTTTCAGGCTTCTATGATTCAGTTCGCATTCTATTTCGCCTATTTTGCCCTTGCCATTCCGGGTGCGATTATTGCCAGAAAATACGGTCATAAACGAGGTATTTTAACCGGATTGGGTTTATACATTGCCGGCTGTTATTTACTTATTCCTGCCAGTCTCACCCAGCAATTCTTTCCGTTTTTGATTTCTTTTTATGTGCTGGCCAGTGGATTATCTTTTTTAGAGACAAACACTTCCCCTTATGTATTGGTATTGGGTCCTGAAGAAACGGCTACTCAGCGGCTCAACCTGGCCGGTTCATTCAATGCAGTCGGTTCCGTGGTGGGCACGATATTGGCTCAAATCCTTATTTTATCAAAACTGGAAGAACTGTCCGCGGAGACAGTAGCAGTGACCCAACAGGAGATGGAAGCATTACAGAACCAGCAATTATCCATTGTCATCGTTCCATACATTATCGTGGGTACCATACTGGTAGGTTTCTGGATATGGATTGCTTTCACCAAAATGCCCTACGTGGTGGAATCAGATAAGAAACTGAACCTGAAACGGCTTTTTAGTCATCAAAACTACGTATTTGCTGTGATAGCCCAGTTTTTTTATGTAGGGACACAAATTACAGTATGGACTTACACGGTTTTTTATGTTCCTGACCAGTTGGGATTGTCGGGCAGTGAAGCGTTGCGTTATTTTCACCTGCCTGCTTTAATTATATTTGGTGTTTTCCGTTTCTTAACGACAGCCATCATGAAACGGGTTAAGCCGGAAAACCTGCTGGCATTTATGGCATTTCTGGGGATTGCTTTGTCAGTCGTGGTGATATGGGTAGGCGGACAAATTGGCGCTTTCGCACTGGTGGGGCTATCGGCCTGCATGTCTTTGATGTTCCCGACCATTTTCGGATTAGGCAGCCGCGGATTGGGAGAAGACACAAAAATTACCGGTTCAGGCATGATCATGGCCATACTGGGAGGAGCAATCATTACCCCGTTACAGGGCTTGATGATTGATCATTCAACGGTGCAGTTATCCTATATTGTTCCGATGCTATGCTTTGCAGTCATCGCAGCATACGGAATATATGCCGGTAAAGCCACCCTGCCGGATGCCCATGTTAAAACCTCCATGGAATAATTATTGTAAAAATGAGGCTTTGCCTTCCTCCCCTTTTATAATTCTTCGGATGTTGTTACGATGGGTAATCAGGATAATTACCGCCAGTATTATGGTGAAAATAATGAGCTGGGTTTGCTGCGAATCTCCCGTAATAACTGTAAGAACAGGCAAGGATACCCCGGCGCTCATGGACGAGAGGGATACAATTTTAAAAGAAAACAAAACAATGATAAATACCACCAAAGCCAATAGCGTCGGATATAATAATACAGCGAGACAAACCCCAAGCAGGGTGGCCACCCCTTTTCCCCCTCTGAATCCGGCGAATACCGGAAATATATGACCCAAAAGGGCCATCACACCGAGCAGCAACTGGAGATTCAACATGGAGGAGCCTTCCATGGATGTTCCAACTTCAAACTGCCCGTTAATAAACACGGGCAAAGAAACAGCCAGCCAGCCTTTCAGAACATCCACCAGTAATACCGGCAATCCTGCTTTAAAACCAAGGACCCTGATGGTGTTATTGGCGCCGGCATTTCCACTTCCATGTTCCCGGATATCTATCTGATAAAACAATTTTCCTACCCATACAGACATCGGAACCGATCCCAGCAGGTAAGCAATAATGATATAAATCAATAAATACGGTAAAAGCATCCCTTCCTGTTATTTCTTCGCGTGATAAATCGTGACAAAAAAAAACTTAAAACCCCTAAATAAAATTTTACAAAGTAAATAATTCTGCAAAGAAAAACCATTATACATGACAATCATTAAACCAAACCAGGGTTTTCCCGTCCGCGTTCTCCATGAATGCCGTTAACTGCCCTCAGGGAATAACAAAAATCCCTTATTCCTTCTTCTCCCGCTTTTCTTTCATATCCATAAATTTATCCATCATATCAGGCATTTTTTCCAGGATGCCGGAAAATCCTTTCTTTTCATTGACATTCAGGAATGAAATTTCATCGCCTTTGGTCACCAGAAAGCCGATGGGAGCTATCCCTATGCCTGCGCCGGCTCCGGTACCCGGTCCTTTGCCTTTTTTGGATTTATCCTCCAGGGATTCACCGCTTCCGAAACCAATTCCTACTTTGATGACCGGTTTGCAGGAATATTCACCAATTTTAAACTCTTCCCCAATGACTGTCTCTGTATTGGCCATTGACTTCACCTGCTCTGAGAGCTTGCCTAATAATTCTTCAAATTTAGATTCCATAGCATTTAAATTTTAAGTGATTAATAAATACGGATCTTATTTTATAAAAGATTTAATAACGTAAAAAACAAATACGATCATTCTGAAATGAACATGCAAAACCACTTGATATTCCCCTTTAAAATTCACATTCAAATCAACCT
>CAYFUP010000193.1:0-4836 GCA_964346235.1 uncultured Bacteroidales bacterium
TACAAAAGTGTAAACTATTGTTTTTAAACGCTTTAATTGTAGCTTAGAACCACTAACTATAGGAATTATGGATGATTTATTTACATAAAAAAAGTGGTAAGACATTAGTGCCATACCACTTTTTAATTTAATAACTTTATTTAACGTTATCCTTCCGGCCACCAGGAATTGACCATGACTTTATGATCGTTGTACCATGACTCAGCAGCGCTTAAAGGATCATCTCCTTCTCCAATTTCATTCATTAAATTATAAAGCTCCGTTTCAGCAAAATTAAAATTGGAAAAGAATTTGGCCAATGTAGGGAAATCTCCTTTAAACCCTTTGCGGGATAATATTGCACATACATCCTTTGGGTAAACGCCCTTGGGATCCTCAAGGTATTTCAGATCATAATCAGCCCACATGTGATGAGGCTTCCAACCGGTAATGACCACCCAGTTATTGCTGTTATAAGCTTTTCGTAAACTTGCCATCATGGCCGGGCCACTGGATGTTACCTGTTCAAAGTCGAGGCCGTATTCATCTATTACCTTTAAGGTATTGCCGTGTATTCCTGCTCCACTTCCTATTCCGATAATTTTACTATCGAATTTATCTGCATGCTCGTTTAACTCAGAGATCGAGTTAATATCAACATATTGCGGAACTACCAAACCTGTAGTTCCCCCGCTAAAGGATTCACCAAGTTTAACCAACTGATCACCGTACTTTTCCATATAATCCGAATGGGTATGAGGAATCCAGGCATCCAGAAATAAATCAGCATCGCCTTTCGCCAGGGATGCATATATAGGTCCTGGTTCTATGGGCTTAATGGTTACGTTGTATCCTTTGTCTTCCAGGGCCACTTTAGCCAGGTTGGTAAAAGCTATCCCTTCTGCCCAGTTTGGATATAAAATAAGCAACTCGTCTTGCGGTACGCCTGTCTTTTCAGCTCCTTCTTCTTGTTTTTGGCCACCACCACCGGCACAAGATGCCAGAAATATCATGGAGGCGGCAATAAATAGAGAGGTAATTGTTCTTAAGTTCATTTTAATTGTTTTCATAATACATTGGTTTTTTTGTTTAACATTAAAAATAGTTTTTTGTTTATGAATTTGAATTACTAACACCCAAAGCCTGAGTCAGACGGTCAAGGATAATTGCGAGGATCACAATTCCAAGGCCTGCCTCAAATCCAAGTGCAATATCAGCTTGCAAAATTCCGGTATATACCTTTTCTCCCAATCCTGCAGCTCCTACCATTGAAGCAATGACCACCATGGAAAGCGCAAGCATAATCACCTGGTTGACACCGGCAAGAATGGTAGGTTTTGCGAGTGGCAGCTGAACCTTAAACAGCAATTGCCTGTCAGTTGACCCGAATGAATGGGATGCTTCCACCACATCTTCCTGTACATTTCGAATTCCCAGGTTGGTCAACCGAACCCCGGGAGGAAGTGAAAAGACCACGGTAGCTACTACACCAGGCACATTTCCTACACTGAAAAACAAAATGGCCGGAATTAAATAAACAAATGCAGGCATGGTCTGCATAAAATCCAGAATCGGTCTTACAATGCTTTCTACCGAATCATTCCGGGCTGCCCATATGCCCAATGGAATTCCTATAGCCAAAGCGATGAGGGCAGAGGAAATAACCAGTGCAAAAGTTTGCATGGTTTCTTCCCAAAAACCCATTCCCAGTAATAAAATCAAACCGATAAGCGTAAAAAAGGCCATCCCCCTGCCGGCTTTCCACCCTTCTTTGGTAAATAATCCTTTGGCTTTGGCCGGTAAATAATATCCCAGAATGGCTAACAATACAATAATAATATAGGGATGGGGATATAGCAATGCGCTTTGAAATCCGGTAACAATGGCTTCAATAAAAGCCGTTATTCCGTCAAAGAATGGTTCTGCAACCATTGACAGCCATTCGATGGCTCTTTCGATGTATTCTCCGATTTTTATTTCAAACATTAGTCAATTCCTCCTTCTTCTTTTAATTTATGAACCTCCGGTTCTTCAACCCCTATCATTTCAGCAATAACTGAAGAGTGAACGACCACGCCTTCCAGTTCATTATTTTCATTTACCACAGCAATGGGAAGGTTATAATCAAGATAAAGCGGTAGCAAATCGGCTACAGAAGTTTCAGGGACCACTTTAGGTACATCCTTTATGATAATTTCATTCAGTAGCTTTTTATTTTCTTTTTTCAGCCGGGCCAAGTCGTTATCCACGACAAAACCGAGGAAAGTACCGTTTTTATCAGTGACCGGTAAATGATTGAGCCCCATCTCGCGCATTCGTCTGAGCGCTAAAGCTGGACCATCTCTTTCAACCAGCAACTTTCCGGTATTCTTAAACATAATTGAACCTGCGGTAACGAAATTGCTCCTGTCCACATTTTCGACAAAAGCTTTGACATAATCATTGGCTGGTTCAACCAATATATCTTCAGGAGTCCCAATTTGAACAATGATGCCATCTTTCATAATGGCGATTCGATCTCCCAACTTAAGGGCTTCATCCAAGTCATGTGTGATAAAAAGTATTGTTTTCTTTACCTTTTTCTGAAGTTCAATCAATTCATCCTGCATTTGGGTTCTTATTAACGGATCAAGTGCGCTAAAGGCTTCATCCATTAACAAGATTTCAGGATCATTACATAATGCCCTGGCCAATCCAACGCGCTGCTGCATTCCACCGCTCAACTCTCCGGTCATTTTTTCTTCATATCCATCCAGTCCAACTGTTTTGATGGTTTCATATGCCTTTTCCCTTCGTGTGGCTTCATCCACCCCTTGTATCTCGAGTCCAAAAGCCACATTCGACCAAACCGTGCGGTGAGGCAACAAACCAAAATGCTGAAACACCATGGTCATTTCTTTCCTTCGTAGGCGTTCCAACTGTTTTCTGTCATATTCGATAACGTTGTTTCCATTTAAAATTATTTCTCCTGCTGTGGGCTCAATCAGTCGATTAAAACATCTTAACAAGGTAGATTTTCCACTACCTGACAAACCCATGACAACAAAAGTTTCTCCTTCTTTAATAGAAAAATTGGCGTTATTAACTGCAACGGTCGCCCCTGTCATCTTTAAGATTTCCGTCTTCGACTTGCCTTCATTTAATAATTCCAATGCTTCTTTTCTATTGTGTCCAAATATTAAATAAAGGTCTTTTACATCTAATATTCCCATAATTTTAATTTTCAATATATTATATCAAACAGGTGCCTTAGTAATTACACCTGTTTGATAAAAATTGTTTAAAAATAATACCCAACATTCACATTGAATCTCAAGTTCCAATCCAAGTCAGATGTTGGTACGGGTGTTCCTACTTCGGCTGGATCATCACTGTAGTATTTATCACCCTGTGTTCCGGAGTAAGTCCTTCCCTGTCCAAGTCCTACACCAAAATCATCCGTCAACCAAGGCTGATTTTTTCCCAAAGCAAAATCAACATAGGTATAAACACCGCCTGCAGAAATCAAAAATCCCGGAACTAAATGATGGGTATTTTCAAAGTTTGAATTGGCTTTATCCATCAATGTATAATCCACATACGCCTGCACGCCTGAAACAGGGCCAAATTCTATCGGAAGATTATAGGCAATACCGGCGACATACATGCTGGCTTCAGCAGCCACAGGATAAGCAAAGCCATATGCCCCCATGGTAACCGCATCCAAATCGTTTCCTGCATTATCTTTTGCGCCATAACTATAATATACATATTCCCCTTTAAAATTAATATCTCCGAAATTGGCATTAACATGCCCGGCGAATGCAAGAGCAGACTCGCTTTCATCCAAAACTGTATTGTAAATAGCACCATATTGTCCTGATAATCCCAGCTCAACATCATCAGTTACATTATACAAGGCTTGTAGATTAAAATTATTTAATTCACGATTTGACTCACCGGCAGCAGGTACCACATCATAAGAATACCTGCCTGCTCCTGAACCTCCGAATGTAACATCCCCGCCAAATATAGGTCCTTCAGGCTCCTGTTGTCTGAAATAGGCAAGATTTAATTTTAATGTTTCAGTTAAATCAATATCAAATCCAAGTCCAATGTCATAATCATCCTCCAATCCTACGTAATAAGGCAACTGAAACCACCAGGAGTGGGAGGCATATTTGGTGATTCCAAATGGTTTCTGAAAAACACCCAGTTTTGTATATACCTTATCTGAGATATTATATCCCAAATAACCATGATGAATGAAATGGGTTCCAAATGTCGGATAAAATCTGTATTCGAAGCTTAAATCAATACCTGCTTTTGACCCATCCACATTTAGTCTCCAGGTGTCCCACGTCGCCGTGTTGTTTTTGTTCAAATGATCGGATTCATAGTAGGTGCTGATGTAGTTAAAGCGGACTGCCCCTCCTACTGTAAATCCTTCTTCATCTTCTTGTGCTTGTACGTCTTTGATGTTTGTACTAAAAAAGAATGCCATGATGGCAATGCTTGTAAGTGTTTTGAAAAAAAAGCTTTTTTTTAAATCCATACAATTTAGTTTTAGGTTAATAAATATAGTGATCTGGAAAATGAAAGTCTCCTTTTGCTAATCCGATATGGAAGCCTCAGAAAACATTTTGAAATTTAGCCGAAGTCTTATAGATATTGGCCATAGAAGTCATCGCCACTTTCTTATCCCCAATTTCGATAACTAATAAAATGAAAAAATATGAAATTAAATAATTGGCCAAATATTGGTTTTTTTTGTCCAAAATGCCGCTTGTTGGTTTTGAGAAACAAATATAATAAAACTTATATTGTCAGTCAAATAATATTTGCTTTTTATGCCCTGACACAAAATATTGTTGATTA
>CAYFUP010000194.1:0-4715 GCA_964346235.1 uncultured Bacteroidales bacterium
TAATAACTCCTGTTGAATACCCGGCAATTTCAAATCAGATCGGTCCACTTCTTCGCCTACATTAACATTTTTGTCAACTATTTCCTGCATGGTTTCAGGAGAAACGGCCGTTTCTCCCATCACCATTACGACCGCATCTGAATTTTTAGCAGCAGCCAGGGCGGCCATTATTTCCGATTTTTTATCTGCAGCTACATGATTTACTTCGACATCATCTCTAACTATTTTTTCAATTCCCTCCAGTACAGTTATCATCTTGGTATCATCATTATAGTATTTCATCCCGAAAAGGCAATTTCTATTATCTGCATTTGGTCCGAGAACTGCTATTTTCCTGAGATCATTTTTATCCAATGGTAATAACTGGTTCTCATTTTTTAATAAAATCAATGATTTAGAGGCTGCCTCCAGGGCCATCTTTCTATTTTTACGTTGACTGCTTTCAATTGTATTAGCTGCTACTTCCGGATCGATACGCAGGTCCCTGTCAAATAGGCCAAGCCTGAATTTTGCCCGAAGCAGGTTAGCAACCGCCAGGTTAACATCAGCTTCTGAAATGTTACCTTTCTTTACTTCTTCGTAAAATGCTTGCCCGAATGCAGGATCACCTTCCCAGTCTCCAATCATATCCACATCGAACCCGGCTTCCAATGCCAACTTACCAGCTTCAGCCACCGATTCAGCTACATGCATCTTGTTAACCAAAGCTTCTATATCACCATAGTCGGATACAACCACACCATCGAAGCCAAGCTCCTGTCTGAGAATATTCGTGTACAAATATTGGTGAGCATGTGATGGAATGCCATTGATTTCGTTATGGGCTCCCATAATGCTGCCAACACCGGCGTTCACCGAAGCAATAAATGGTGGCAAAAACACTTCTCTCATTCTTCTTTCTGACATATCTGCTACATTGCCGTTTAATCCCCGTTCCGGTACCCCATTAGCCAAAAAGGTTTTAGCAGTTGCCAGCATGGTTGCAGGGTTAGCAAGGTCTGTGCCCTGATATCCAATTACTTGATGATACCCCATGAGCGATACCATATATGGATCCTCACCAAAAGTTTCGCCGCTACGACCCCACCTTGGATCCCTGGCCAGGGAAAGATATGGATTAAAATTCCAATAAACCCCAACTGCTGCACTTTCAAAAGCTGTTACCCTTGCCGTAGCCTCTACCAGTTGGGGGTCCCACGTTGAAGCCATACCAATACCTCCCGGAAATACACTTGCCCCACTCATATCTGCATATCCATAGGTACAATTTTGACCGAATAATAATGGTATTCCCAAGCGAGTGGACATGGCAATGGACTGAAGATAACTAATTACCTGAGACTGATTTTCAGGGGTTAATGTTGTTGGAACACGCAGAAAACTTCCAATACCTTTTTCATATATTATTTTTCTAACTTTTGTCGTATCCAGTTCCATATTCGTCATCAAGGCGTGTCTTCTGGGTTTTTGCATTTGACCAATTTTTTCTTTCAACGTCATTCTTTTTATCAGGTCATTTACACGTAGTTCGGTATTTTTTTGGGGGTCTTCATAAGGCTCCATCGTGCCATTACCATTATGGTCAATCCAGTCAGAATGAATAAAGTCATCAATATTTTCCGAAGCATAATTTTGTGAGTAGCATATGTCATTCATGAACAAAATGAAGATAGCGAACACCAAAGATGTATTTTTTAACGATTTCATATCAATATATTAAAGTTTTCCAGATTTTAACTTTTTGACTTTAAGTATTTTAAAATCAACCCCTAAAAGCTTATAAGTATGTTATGCTCTATATTTCAATGCTTTAAAAATTAAGCATCGAATTTGACCGTTATCATTTTTTTCTTCCAATGTTTTCAATATTCAATTCTTTGGTCTTTTTATTTGAATATGACTGATCTTCCCAGGTAACGCTTTCTTCTCTTGTTTGGGCATTAACATTTTCCAGGTAATCCGTAAGCCTTTTTTCCAGTTTCCGGGCAACATTGGGATAAAGATGTGATACATCATATTTCTCCGATATATCATTATTTAAATTAAACAAATATGTTTTTTTAGAATTAAGCAATTTTAATAATTTGAACCTTCCTTCCTTATCAACAATTGCCGAATGGGGTTCACCCATGCCCCAACTGTTATAATGCGGGAAATGGAATATCAAATCAGATGTATTTCTATTTACAGGCGTAAAACCTGTGAATAGAGGAACAAGACTTCCACCGTCAAATTCCTCCGGCAATGGCTTATTCCTTCCCGCCAAGTCGAGAATGGTAGGCATAATGTCATAGGCAATCACAGGCCTGTTGCATTGCGAATTGCCTTTTATACCAGGTCCATAAATAAAAAAAGGTACCCGGATGCCGCCTTCCATCAAATCCCACTTCCCCTTGGTTAGTGGATAGTTGTACCCTACCGGAAATGGTTCACTTCCGGGAGGTATAATTGGAACACCTCCATTATCGGATAACAGAAATATATACGTTTCATCTTCTATACCCAGGGCCTTCACCTGATCTAACACCATACCGATACCTGCGTCAAGGTCATCAACCATGGCAGCGTACATTGAATTCTTATGCACAGTTCCCTTAGGTAGTCTCTTATACTTTTCATAGGTTTCTGGCAGGGCAACAAGGTCGGAGTGAGCGGCATAATAAGACACCTGGAGAAAAAAGGGATTGCCTGTGTTGACCATTTGGCTCATAAAACGGTTTGATCTTTTGCTAAGCGAAAAAGTTAATTTAGGATCTTCTTTCAGGTTTACCCCCCATTTGTCATTTCCTTCTTCATTAAACCCTCCCGGACTATTGTTGGTTTTCCCGTCGCTATAATCATAGCCTAATTCTTCCGGTTCCACACCGATGTGCCATTTCCCGAAATGCGCAGCTTTATAATCAGGATTTTGTTTCTTAAGCATTTGAACCAAAGTTGGCTGATCATGGTTAACATGATCAGAACCTCCCCTGACAATTGTTTTATTTAAGCGGGCCGGGGTTTTTCCATATTGAATGCTATAGCGGGTGGGGGAGCATATAGGCGCAGGGGCATACCCCTGGCTAAAACGCATGCTTTCGGACGCAAAACGCTCAATGTTTGGCGTTTGTATATAATCACTCCGGGATTTGGGGTTCTTCTTGTCCATTAATACCGAAGTATGATTCCAGCCCTGGTCATCCGTAAGAATAATGATGAAATTTGGAGCATCGTCCTGTGCATAAACCATTGAAATTTTTAAGTAAATAATAATCGATAATGCAATAATTAGTTTTTTCATGCTTTTTGAATATCTTTTTAAACAATTGCTTTTCAGTAATTTAAATTTAATTATTGTATTTATAAAATAATACTTTCCTTTAAAATTCACCAATAGCAATAGACCAATTGGATTTATATGGCGCAGTCCAGGTCAATTGCCCTTGTATAGCTCCAATGTTAATTTCCTGATAATCACGTTTTGTATCTACGGCGATGGCAGGAAGTTTTTTATCATGGGAACTTATGTCATAAATGATCTTCCTTGTGTTTTCCTTTAATATTAAAATTTGTTTTTCATCCCTGGTTTTAAGCACCATTATTTCGCCTTTTTTCTCCGGGTACATATTCTTTTTAAACCGGGGATTGATGAATAATGCATAAGTTTTTATCTGATTTTTAATATTAATGGTATCCCTGTCATAAGGTTGTGAACCACCGGCAATGCTATTGGGTAATAGATTGCCCCAAATATTGGCTACCCCTCCTGCCATGGCCGAATGCCATAAACCTCTCACAGTAAGCTCCTTATTATAATCTTTATAACTCCATTCCTCACTTTCTCGCAATCTAAACCTGTCTTCTTCAAATGAAGGTTTATCAGGATGATGTTCCAGGACTTTCCTGTACCTTTTGTATAAAGGCCGGTAACTGGTATACCCGATATAATCGCCCCCCAGCCAAAAGGTGTATTTATCAGCCACCGGTGACTGATAATACTTGTTATGAGGTGGTTTTGACGGTCTTGGACTTAAAGCCCATAAACCTTTTTCATCATAACCAACGCGGGAACCTAAAATATGGTTCCATCCCATTTTTGTTTCCAGGAAAGATTTCCATTGATTGAGTTGTTCTCGGGTAGCTACGCCATTTTCCGTATCAAAACCATATCCCATGCTCCAGCCTGGTAAGGGGCCAAGCCTGGCGGCTACATATTTTAGCATGCGCTTGTCAATTTCATTCATGGCTCCACCAATTAACCCCCTGGGGCCATCTCCATTGGAACTATTCCTGTGACCGTCCGAACCCCACATCCATATATGACAGGCCCCGCCCCGGGCATGAACTTTGGTAATGATGGTTTCTAATACCTGAAAAGTACGAGGATCAGGGTTTACATAGGGTTTTTCTTCTGAAAGAGAAAACCAGCTTGCATCCAGACAAAGGTGAAAGCCTGTAAAACCGTGTTCATCACAAAATTCGCGGATGCCATTATTGATTTTTTCTTTGTCAATTCTGTCATTTTCAAAATCGTAATAATAATGTAATCTTTTCCCCATCACATATTGGGGAACAAACACCGTTTTCGTACCCCGCCAGCCCCATTTATTGCCAAAATGTGTTATGAAACCATGCGCATCATTATCCGGGTTGGGTTGAATGATAACCTCCCCCTTGATCTTATCCAACCCATCATCTTCTGAAGAGGTAATATACGTCCATTTACCCTGTAATGT
>CAYFUP010000195.1:0-4711 GCA_964346235.1 uncultured Bacteroidales bacterium
TAAACTTCAAAGGTTTCATGACTGCATTTCTCTATATTTCAGTGCAATCCATCAGTAGATCAAATTCAAATTGCATGAATGAAAAATCAAAATTTTAGAATGATTTTAAATAATGTTAATGAAATGAAAGATTTTTTGGAAAAAAACAATGTCAATAAAAAAAAATATGTTTCAAATCAAAAAACTATTTCGAGTTTAATGGGACAGTGATCAGAATGTACCGCTTCGGGTTGAATGACTGAATGGACAAGTCTTTCCCGCAAAGGTAAACCAACAACATGGTAATCGATGCGCCAGCCCAGGTTCTTGGCCCTGGCATTGGCCCGGTAACTCCACCAGGTATATTGCTCGGGTTTTGAGTTGAATTCCCTGAATGTGTCCACAAAGCCACTGTTCAAAAATGATGTCATCCATGCCCTTTCCTCGGGAAGAAATCCCGATGTCTTGTGATGCCTCTCCGGATGGTTAATATCAATTTCTTGATGACAAATATTAAAATCCCCGCAAATGATGATATGCCGGTATGATTGCTTCAGTTTATCGATAAATCGCTGAAAATCATCCAGCCATGCCATTTTGAATTCCTGCCTTACACCTCCGGTTGTTCCGGAAGGAAAATAAGCATTGAGCAGGATGATGTCATTAAACTGTGCCATGATTAGTCTGCCTTCATCATCATATTCCGGTATTTCTATTCCTTTCATGACATGATCCGGCTTATCTTTTGTCAGGATGGCTACCCCGCTGTATCCTTTTTTCATGGCCGGATAATAATATTGTTCATATCCCAGGTAGTCAAATATATTTTTATCGATTTGGTTTTCATTCGCCTTTATTTCCTGAAAACATAATATATCAGGCTGCTCCTGCCGGATCCACCCTGCCAGTCCTTTGTTCAGTGCAGCCCTGATGCCGTTTACATTATAAGAAACAATTGATTTGACCATAATAGGATTGTTTATTCATTGTCGATGGACAATATTTGTCCCCGATAATTGAAAATACCATTTTTTTACAATGTTAAGCAATTTTATCCTGAATGCATTGCTGATTTATAAAATGTGTTATTACTTTACCAGTCATTTTGATTTCAGATTAACTTAAGCACATTGGTATGGAAAAGGGCAGGGTACTCAAATCAACAGGAAGCTGGTATTACATTAAAAACGAAAAGGATGAATTGGTGACCTGTAAAATCAGGGGTAAGTTAAGGACAGCCGGCATTAAGAGCACCAATCCGGTTGCCGTCGGAGATTACGTCTGGTATGAATATTATGAAAATGAAAAAACAGGAATCATCAAAGAGATTGAGCCGAGGAACAATTATATCATCCGCAAATCCACCAAGCTCTCCAAGCAATACCACATCATTGCTTCTAACATGGAAAAGGCCTTCCTGATCATTACCCTCTCCCAGCCTGTCACCCGGACTTTGTTCATCGACCGGTTCCTGGTGACCACTGAAGCGTATGAAATCCCCACTGAGCTGTTATTCAACAAAATGGATCTAAACACGGCCGAACAGGATGAAAAAACCGATGATTTGATCAAAACTTATGAAAAAGCCGGTTATCAAAGTATGCAGCTTTCAGCAACGACCGGCTTGAACCTGAACATCGTGAAGGAAAAACTCAAAGGGAAGACCAGTCTGCTTGCCGGAAATTCAGGGGTCGGCAAAACCACCATCATCAATGCCCTTGATCCATACTTAAATCTCAAAACGGCTTCCATGTCAAAATTTAATACAGGGAAGCACACCACCACTTTCTCTGAAATGTTTGAACTGTCATTTGGAGGTTATGTAATTGATACCCCTGGCATTAAAGGCTTTGGACTGATTGACATGGATAAATCCGAGATTTACCATTTTTTCCCTGAGATCTTTTCTTATGCTAAAAACTGCAAGTATCATAATTGCATGCATCTCAACGAACCGGGCTGCGCTGTCATCGAGGCTGTCAACCAGGATAAAATCAGCGAAAGCCGCTATATCAACTATTTAAGCATTCTTGAAGGAAAAGAAGATAAATACAGGTAGTGCTGGGAACCCTTTTCGAAAATTTTATGCCATATGATAATAATAGCTGATTTCGACTCGTTATATATGCTTATTGATTATCAACCTTCAGGGATAAAAAATGAAACCTCCATGATTAAGCATTAATCACATACGCGCATGATCAAAAAGGAGGTTCCATATGACCTTATAAAAAGTAATTTTGAACATATGAATGAAAACATTTAAAATCCTATCGGTGATCATCCTCGGGATGGTGATATTGACGGTGGCAGCCGGAATTGCCTATAGCATCTTTTTTCGTGAAAGCATCACGAAGATCGTGGTCAATGAAATCAATAAACGATTAACTGCCCCTTTAACTATAGAAAAAATCAAACTGAACTACCTCTCGAATTTCCCTGACATGGCCGTTCAAATCAAGAATTCTACCTTATATCAAAGGGGATACCAGGAACTCACTCCGGATAACCAAAAATATATCGAAATAGAAAACCTTTATCTGGAGTTCAACATTTTTGATTTTATCAGAAAGGATTATAACCTGAAAGAAATCCATTTACGAAAAGTCAATGCCAACATTACCCCGGTCTATATGGACCAGGTGAAAACATCCTTTTTAAAAAGCAGTCAGGTTGAATCCCGGCTCAATATCCAACTCGAAAAACTGGATTTAAGTGATGTCCACATCAAATATCATGATCCGGAAAGCCAGCTTGTGATTGAAACCAATATTAAAAAGGCTACCATTACCGGTAATTTTTATCAAAATATCAGTGAGCTGATTTTCGAAGGAAATTTTTTCATTGAGCAACTCGAGCAAGATGGAATCAATTATATGAAATCCCGCGAAATATCTGTGAATTCCAGGATTATTGACGATACGTCATCCTTCACGGTACCTTCCGGTATCATCAATGTTTCGGGCATTCCTTTTCAAGTTCGGGGAAATTATGAAAAAAAAAACAGAAAGATAAATTATGTGCTTTCTTCCTCCGGACTTGAGCTGAAGGACTTTCTTGCCATTCTTCCCGAAAAATCTGTTCAAAAATTCAGCCAATACAAAAGTGCAGGTTCTTTTTCCTTCAATGCATTGTTTTATGGAAATCTGGATGAAAATCCCATCCCGGGGGTTACCATGACTTTCCAATTGCAGGAAGGAAGTATGAAGGATCCGGATTCGAACATTAAACTGAATAACCTGATTCTTTCCGGTGTTTACAACAACGGACCGGAAAAAAATCCCGCATCCTCCATCATTGATCTTGAAAAATTATCATTCAATATCGGACAAAGTTCATTTGATGGCACAGTAAGCATATCCAACCTGCTTGAGCCTGTCATCCAGTACAATGCATTGGCCACGGCCAACACATCAGATATCGCTGAATTTTTTAACATCGGTAACCTGAAAGCAAACCAGGGAGAGGTGCTTGCTGATGTGAGCGGAGCATTTGCTTTGGATGAAAAAAACCGCATTTACGATTATGATAACCTGCAGGGTAAAGCCATTATCAAAGATTTGGCATTTGGTTTATACCATGACAGCATACAAATTTCCGATCTCTCCGGGGAAATAATCTTTCTGGAAAATAGCATTGACGGAGACTTTGTTTTAAAGGTAAATCATAGTGATGCCCGGATTAGCGGAATAAATGAAAAATCGGATATCATAGAAGATCAAGGCCGGTTTGAATTTGAATTGAATTCAGGGCGACTGACATTTGAGGATGTGTCATTGTTGCAGCGTTTTCTGAAAAGCCAGATATCCCCGGAGGATCCTTCTTATGGCATCAGGATTTCCGCGCATGTTGACACATTTCTTTATCATGAATTTGAGGCAAATCACCTGGAGAGTGATATCAGTTATTTTGATAAAAACCTGGTGGCAGATTTTTTTACTTTTCAGGCCATTGAAGGAGTGGTACACGGTAGTGCAGCTTATAACTTTCGTCATCCCGGTCGTAAACACCTTCAGGTTCAAACAAACCTAAACGACATCAATATTCATTTCCTTTTTAAACAATTCCGGGATTTCAATCAAAAAACCATTCAGCATGATAATTTAAAGGGTTATGCCAGCGGTGAAATAGATCTCAGCGCTGAATTCGGACCCTCCGGTTATATCCCTTCATCATTATTGGTAAAAAGCGATATCAGCATTTACCAGGGCGCCCTGATCGATTTTGAGCCGCTGGAAAAACTATCAGCCTTTATTGAATTGTCAGAACTCAGGGATATTAGTTTTAGCAAACTGGAAAACAACATTTATATTGAGAATCAAAGAATAACATTTCCCCGGATGAAAATTGAAAGTTCAGCCCTTGATGTGACCGCTTCCGGTCACCATGAATTTAATTCCGCCTATGATTACCATCTGGAGCTCTTGATGTCAGATATCCTGTCAAAAAAAGCAGCCGGGAATAAAGCTGAAAATAAAAAATTTGGTATTATTGAGGACGATGATATCGGAAAAATGAAATTATACCTGCACATTTCAGGAAACAAGGATAATATGAACGTAAAATATGATAAAAGCGCCTGGGCGAGAAATTTCAAAAAGAAAGCCCGGGAAGAAAAGAAGGAATTGAAACAAAGCCTGAACAAGGAATTCGGACTCTTTCATCAAGACATTTCAGCAACAAAAAAGCAATCAAAAGACAAACAATTTGAAATAAACTGGAATGAGGATAC
>CAYFUP010000196.1:0-4711 GCA_964346235.1 uncultured Bacteroidales bacterium
ATTGATTATTTGTTTGAAATACAATGGTTTAATTTAATATTTATCACATATGAAATCCTCATCAACCATGTTTCGCAACAAGCTAATGTAATGAGTTTACGAATTCGCCGGAGACAAATGAGTACAGGAATTTATCGGAAGCAAATGAGCAAGCGAATCTACCGGAGGAAAAGCGTTTGCGCGTTCGTCGCAGGAAAAATGAGCTGCCCAATTCTCCGCAAGCAAGCGAATATTTGAGTTTGCCGGAGGCAAATAGCCATCAGGACGCTATGTGGTTTGAAAGGTAAAAGTAAGTTTTAGAATTAGAAATATAATTGAAGTACCATAGCTTAATGTAGGATTTATCTCGCATGAACAATGAATTCAGGTCATCCATAAGTGCATTGAAACAGTTGTTACAAGAAGATCTGCCCGGCATCCATTCTCACAAAAAAATGTCACCAGGCAGGCACATTGTAAAAAACGGACTTGATGATTATAAAAAGGCAGGTGTGTTGTTGTTGATGTATATAAAAAAGAACCGCATATATTTTCCCTTAATCAGAAGATCCGAGTACCCGGGCACCCACAGTGGTCAGATATCACTGCCTGGAGGAAAATCCGAGTCGGGAGATTCATCTTTGGTGGAGACAGCCTTACGGGAATCGAAGGAAGAAATAGGCGTGGTGGCTGACCGCATTGAGGTGTTGGGTCAGTTATCTCCTTTATACATTCCTGTATCCAATTATATGGTATATCCTTCCATTGGCATTTATGATAAAAAACCGGTTTTTATAATTGATGAATCTGAAGTTCAGGAAGTCATCGAAATTGATTTATTTGGATTGGTGCGTGTCCGGAAAAGTTCCTTTACCACCAGCATTCACGGCATTCCATCAAAGGTTCCTTGTTTTGCCATAGAAAAAAGCCCCCCAATTTGGGGGGCCACAGCCATGATTTTAAGCGAATTTATAGATATCATCGGGGCTATTCCTGATTTTCATAAATATTTTTATAATGATGAAACCGGTCCATGATATCATTCACATAATTATAGGTCTCAGTGCCCCTTAAATATCCATGTTTTACCACCGGATCCTGGTAAACTTCCGGTTCAGATTTATGCAGGACGAATTGGTCCACATTATTTTCCCAGACATCCGGGTTTTTACCGTTCTTCCTGGCAAGTCTTCTTGCATCCAGGATATGACCCAATCCTGCATTATAAGAAGCAAGTATGAATTTAATCTTCTCATCCTTGTTTTTAACCTTTTCATCAAAATGCTCATCAAGCCATTTTAAGAAACTGACTCCAGCTTTCACATTGTCTTTATAGGATGATTGTTGTGTAACACCATATCTGCTGGCAGTGGCAGGCATTAACTGCATGAGGCCGAATGCCCCTGCCCAGGATTCAACATCAGGTTTAAACCTGGATTCCTGGTAAACCAATGAGGCAAGCAACCTCCAATCCCAATCCAGCTTTTTACTTTGCTTTTTGATTAAATCATCAAATTCGGATACCCGTCCATTATTTTGAGAATAAAAGTTATTCTTGAGTACATAGATTGTCCACTGGTTCTCAAAATATTTGTCATAAATGGCCCTGTACTCCATACTTCTTTTGATACCTTCCATCCAATAATTGATGGTATCCAGCAGGGTATTGGAGCTTTTACGCACAGCCCATGCCAAATTCTGAGGAAAACTAATGGGTGTTTTCACATCAATATTTGAGAAATAATGGGCATTGGCCTGGGCAATATGTTTATCGGTGACTGTATAGTCAATATCTCCATTGGCCACCATTTCAATGAGCTGTTCATCTGTATATTTCGGCAACTCTATAATATGAATCTTTTCACCGATTTCTTCTGACAAGTTTTTCAACCTGTCCACATAAGCAGTACCCTTTTGGACATACACCACTTTTCCACCAAGATTTATCTGGTTTCTGACCACCTTGCTGTCTGAATGCCCGGCTTTTCTTTGAACCAATACTTGTTGTGTTTGAATAATGGGATCTGTAAAATTGACATGCTTTTTCCGTTCTGAAGTGATGGCCATATTAACTGCCACCAGATCATATTCACCGGCGTTCAGATCTTCATATTTCTTGTCCAGATCATCCTCCACCACCAATTCAAGCTTCAAATCCAGATAATCGGCAAGGGACTGTAGAAGCTCATATTGGTATCCCATAGGCTCTCCGCGGTAGACAAAATAATCGGTAGGTGAAAACTCTGTAACCGCAACCAATTTCCCTTCCTGCTCAATTTTCTCAAAATCATTATCAACTGAGCCATTGCCTTTTTTAGTGCTTTCTCCGCAGGAAAAAAGCAGTAGAGCAAGGGAAATCGCCATTAATGTTAAATTGATCTTTTTCATAAGCAATCAATTTTTTAATTTTTAGTTATAACGGAAAATTGCAAAGAATAACAAATGATTTCAGAAAAGGTTTAATTATAAAACGACCAGCCTATTGCAATCTTAAAAACCCCGTAATAATGAGGATAATGCAGGGCTGAAAAATCATTTAAACCTGTTAAATTCATCGCTGAATTCAGGTGCTCATATTTAAGTAATATCCGGGTTCGTTTCCATAGTGCATTGACGAACACATCGAGTACCGGATAATTGCCGTATTTTTTTTCATCCTGCAGATGATACATCCCCATGGAAGGATTATATGCCGGTCCATGGTATGTTGTATGATACTTCAGGTTAAAACCTATCTGTGCTTTTAAAGCGTTTTCAACAACACTACTTTGAAAATACGTTGAATGGTTTAGGATCAAATCAGGAATGCGAATTAATTCAGCATTTGTTGCATACTGATAAGCCAATGAATTTTTAATATGAAATTTCCAGGCATTGAGGTGATGATCCAGAACAGCCGTATATATCCCCAACCAATCTTCATGTTGCGCTGGAATCGATGATTCATTAAAATAAACATAATTTTTTAACCTGGTAAAATTCAATTCAGCCGTCAACATTTCATTAAACTTTAATTCTGTTTTTACATCAAACCTCAATTCCTTATTTAATGAATGATTCCACATGAAATGATTCGAAGTATAATGTTGATAAAAGTAACTTTTTGTCGTTTCCGCCGCACTAAAAGACACCCTTCCATTTATTTTTTTATCAGATATAGTTAGCAGTTTATCAAACTTTAGATCAATCTTATAATCATTTCTGCGATATTCGTCAAAAAAATATTTTACCCCGATTTCACCGCTAAATTCCTCCTTCTCGTTAAATGCAATATTTCCTTTGAAATAGTTTTTATTTAAACTTCTGTTAATTATTTTGTTAAATACGGTATCTTCATTATACCATATTATTTCACCCTTATCATCAAAAGATAAGGTATCATTTTCATTAAAAACCATGGTATCTGTCGGTTTCATGTGACTATACCTTTGTGTTTCAAGAACTATTCCAAAAGATGTGCCAAGATTCATCTTATCAGTCACTTTGGAATAATTGACAAACATTTTATTTCTGAAAGACCGGAAATATGTTGAATCAAATGTTTCATTCGGATTTATGAAACTGTTTTCATAGAATTCATCATTTGTCGATTGGTTGTCTTTATAAAGCCTGTAACTTCTTTGGAAATCAACCTGATGGACCAATTCGAATGAGTTTTGGTTAAAAAAACTGGTATCATCCACAAAATATTTTAGCAACAGGCTATCGATCTTGAGTGATTGCCCAATATAATAGTGATGATATGACATGTCAACCTTAGCCTGGTTCAGTTTAACCTCGATTTCTTCAGATGGAATAACGGTATCGGTCACCAACTCATCACTCATGACTCCGCCATTCTCATTATATGGTCCTACCTTGTTGAGGTTTAAATTGCCATAAATATTATAGTTTTCTTTTTCATAGCTTGAAAACAAGGAAATATTACTTAGCCTGCTTCTTCTATATCCTTGCGGAGAATCGAAACGTTGGGTCCCTTTAAACTGGCCGCGGTCAGAATACAAATCATATATAAACCCGATATTTAAAAATTCATTCACATTTTGGGTATGTACGGCTTTAAGGGTTTGTTCCAGCATATTTTTAGAAAAATTGGAGGTGGAGTATGTAATGTATGAAAAAGGTCTTTTGGTGTTAAAGTAAATAAAATCCACCGGTTTATGGAGGTATGTGTAAAAAGGATTAAGAAAGAAAAAATCATGTTCATCTTTTTGCCGGCAAAAAATATTGTTTAAGTAAGGGGCTCCGATATTTGCGGTATAAGTGTAAGAGAAGTCCTGTTTGTATATTGGATTAACGATGTAGAAATGATTCCATAGTGAATCATATACGGCCTCTTTTCTATTAAGAAACTCATCCAATTGCCAGTTTTTTACTATAGCGACAGTGGAATCCACTTGCTGATTTGATGTTGAATCTGGTTTCTTTACGGATTCATCTTGTGCATTAAGGCAGAAACTTATTAAAAAAAGACAGAGGGAACATAAGGGTGTTTGTATAAACGTTTTCATTTATATTAGAATAAGCTTAATGGCCGGATGATATAAAGAAAACTCAAAAAATATTAACATATTGTGCACTCAGAATACCGCTTGATAGCAAGGCAGCAACAGACACAGGGCCCTGATTTATATAGATCTGTATTAAAATAAAAAGCCTCTTCCCGGTGATGGGAAGAGGCATAAAGTTCGGCAACGACCTACTCTCCCGCAAATGCAGTACCATCGGCGCT
>CAYFUP010000197.1:0-4629 GCA_964346235.1 uncultured Bacteroidales bacterium
GGGTATGGTAGTTCCGTCGTTGTATTTGGTGGTTGCCAGGTTTTCAGCCATCCAGATCTGGTTGCCGATGGTTACGGTTTGGTAGGTGTTGCCATCGATGTCGGTCACCGTTCCGGTTTCTGATTGAGCCTGAACTTCTGCTAGAAATATAATAATTAATAAAAACAGGAAAAAAGAAAACTTTCTTATCATGGCTTGTTGCTTTTTAATCAAAGACACAACGAAATAAATTCTATCACTTACTTAATGATTACCTTACTCCCAACCATTTGATTCACCCCGATGGGTTGGTTGTTTTCATCGCGCATCTTTGCACTGTTTTCTACGAATTCAATCATACCTTCCGAACTGCCAAAGGTGTTGAACTTAAGGGTAGCAATGGTTATATTTTCTCCTCCCATATCATCAGGATCTCCTCCGACCTGGACAATCGTAAATTTGATCCTTTTCTCTTCATTGGCCTCTTTAACCGGGGTGTGGTTATACAAATGATTGGCATCCGGGAGCTGAAAATAATTCGAACTGCCTCTTCTGACTTCCGCCAGTTCAATGTTTATATCCGAAAAATCAACTTCACACTCCAAACCTGCCATCCTGCTGACTTCATGAGCTATGATATCCACCTCGAAATGATGCCATATATAACCCCTGATCCACTGGTTCTTCATTATCAAGGCAGGTCCTTCCACCGAATTCACAGTGAAAGATATCCGGGAGGGATGTTTCTGTTCTCTTCCGGATACATCCCTCTCCCAAATCCAAAATTCATATACTCCTTCATCCAAATAATGATAATCCTGCTGGGTTAAATAGGTCAGATCCCAACCTGCACGCGTATTGCCACGGGATAGCTCAACAAAATCCCATATCCTTTCATCATAATACCTTAAATAATACATGAATCTCGGGCTATCCCCGCTACTGCCTTCCCAACGAATGGTCAAGCTACTCGTGTTTATGGTGCTTTTATCCGAAGGAAAGATAACCTGGGCATTCGGTCCCATATAATTCTCCGACAATGGATCTTTGGGATTGTCATAGACCGGTTCTCCATCAATGGCAGGTTCTTCCAGGATTGTATCACAAGAGAGACTTATATGCATTAACAAGAAAATATATAAAAGCGTTTTTTTCATGCCTGTTTTTTATCTTCTTTATTTGTCAAATGTATAACTCAGAGTAAAAAGCTTATGGGGAGTTCTGCCAAATTCCATGTTGACTTTACCTAAAAAATCAGGCCCTTCAGGCCTGTCCACATACTTGCGCTTGCCAAATATTAAAGCATCCAGCAGGCTTAATCCGTAGGCCCCGCCCAGAACCATCAAGGCTTGCTCCCGGCTATTTGCAGCCTCCTGCAATCCTTCATAAGCAGTATCCATTTTATCCCGGGCCCTATTTATATAATAAAGACTCGTGTTACTCGAATAATCTTCCCGCGCCCGGCGATATTCTGTGTTGTATTTCTTCACTTCTTCGTTATAATAATACGTTCCGGCGATGCCTGCCAGCCCCCCTAAAAAATAAAGCGTGCCACGAAAATTCTGATTGGAGGAATACCATTGACCAGCACCAGGTATAAACAGCGACCAAACCATGGCCTTGACTTTTGAGCCTTTTTCTTTTAAAATGGGATATAAGGTAATGTCCAGGGCTTTGTTTTCTCTATCCACCAATTGTATTGTATCTATATAAGATTCATGTTTCTTTGCAGTCGCTTTAAGCTGGTACTCCCCTGTCGGAACATCCTTTTCTGTATGAACGCCGGTCCATTGGTACATCGTTTCCTCCCCCTGGTTTAATTCCACTTTTACATGCTCCGGCTGAACATTGGCATAAATATTCCCTATCTTTCGTGTCAAATTATAAGCCTCTTCGAAATTTTCTTCACGCGCCAGGTCAATGATAAACTTCTGCTCCCGGTAAAAGGGATCGTTTTCTACCCGGACCTGGTGCTTTCCGGACATCACCTCTATTTTTTGACCGGGACGTATCTGCTGCTCATCAAAAAATATCTTTGAACCCGCGGGACTCGCGTTTATCGTAACAAAAGAAGTGTTCTTGGTCATTTCATATTCATACTTGTCTTGTGCCCCTTTCTTGACCTGTATGGTATCAAATTCTGTTAAGTACTGGTATTTTGTCAGTTTCAACACATAGATACCTGGAAATAACATCAGGGCCTTGTTGGTACTGCCCTTTTCCTCATCATTAAGCAATATGGTGGCATCTTTCGGTTTACTGTATATCCGGATCATCTGTGGTTCTGCTTCCTCTAACTCATATCTAAAGTTTAAATTGTTCTTATCTACTTTAAGGGTGTCGGTAATGCTCCCATATCCCTGTAAATATATACGAATGGGGTATCTGCCGGGGGTCAAGTCAGGGATGACATTCGATGTTCCGTAGTCCTCCCCGTCAAAAACCAACCTGGCCTCTGAGGGGCTTCGAATGACGGATATGGGGAATTTCGTGTCCCCTTCCATGCTCATATGATAGACATTGCTGGACTCCAGACTGATGGGAATATTGTAATGCAGCGTGGCAAATCCGCTTTTCATTATTGTCAGTCGTTTTTCATCGGGGGATACATATACCCAGTATTCTCCCTTTCTTACCTCCACATCCCCAATGATGGAAAAAGTAGCATCAAACTGCAAACCTTCGATGCTCGTCCTTATCTTGATTAAGGCACAGGCCTGGTCATTGAAATCCAGTCTTTCATAACGCCGGGCTGCCAAATCATTGGGGGCATGCTCAAAGGAATGCACAATGAATTGATCTGCCCAGGCAGATTGAGTGATAAAAAACACAAAGAATATAAGAAAAACCAGCCTTGGCATAAGCTACAGAGGTTTAATAACAATTGCATATCAAATATAAGGAAATGTTTCTAATTTGCAATCCTGTTATAAACAGATATTTACTTATTTTTATGAATTCCAAATAAGTGACCGGGCTAATGCGATTAAAAAAAATTCAAGCAGACTTGATAAAATGCATAACTTACTTTCTACTTCACATAATTTTCCACTATCCAGTCTGCAAAAGGAAAACTGCTGGTGAAGGCAGGTGATACAGCATTTAACACATGGATGGACTTCTTGTCGCCTTCTACCCTGAAATCCTGTACAAGCTCATCTGTCTTTATATTGAGCAATTGTGCCCTGATGCCTGGCTTGCTCCATTCCCTGAAGCCTTTTTTATTGATTTTTTTGACCAGGCTTGTCGCTTTCCTGATAAAGAAAGGCCGGGCATATTTTCGCATTTCTTCAAAAGCTAAGTTTCTGAAACCAAAAGCATTGGAAAAAAACAAATTCGACTCCCAACTCAAAATATTGCTGAATTCATTCATGCTGAAATTCTTTAATCCTTTGTAATTTTCTCTCCAGAATGCCGGAACAGAGGTGGGGCCTATTTTAATTGTACCATCCACTGCAACAGTAAAATGAACCCCCAGAAAAGGATTCTTCAAATTGGGTACCGGATAAATATTGGTATTAATGGGCTGGTCATCAAAGGTGTATTTCAGATAAACCCCCTTAAAAGGGATGATGGTATAATCATCACAGAAATTAAACTGCCTGGCAATTTTATCGGCATACAATCCTGCCGCATTGATGATGATCCCGGCTTCCATCCTTTTGCCCCCGGTGGTTTTTATCACATTGTCTTTAATTCTCAGATGAAAACCTTCATTAAACTGAAATTCAACGCCTTCTTCCATTAGCTGCTCTTTCAGCTTCATGCATACTTCTTCAGGATCCACAGTGGCCGTAGTAGGAGAATGAAGTGCATACTGGTATGTTCTGGCATTGGGTTCTATGTCATTAAGCTCCTGCTCCGTGATGATGCGCAAAGGCACATCGTTCTTTTTTCCTCTTTTCTCCAGTTCAAAAAGCGATACAATCTCAGATTCATTCTTGGCCACCACCACCTTGCCGCATTCATGCAATCTCAATCCGTTTTCTTTGCAGTATTCTTTTAATGCAATATTGCCTTTGCGGGTAAACTTAGCTTTTAAGGAATCCGCCGTATAGTAAAAACCTGCATGCAATACACCACTGTTGCGTCCGCTTGAATGCCTGGCCACCTCATCTTCTTTTTCCAGCACAAGCACACTCGAAGCAGGAAAGCGCGCTTTAATCGCCCTTGCGATCGTCAGGCCGACAATGCCACTTCCTATAATCAATATATCGGGTTTTTTCATACGAGATAAACATTAATCTATACCATTGTATTTCAAATCCTATGGAGCCCTCATGGTTATTTGCCTTCGGCGAGCTCGCAAGCTCGGCTCATATCCTTGTTATGCACTTAGGGTTTGAAACGAAGGAGGCGCTCATACAAATATTGGATTTACCTTTTTATTCCTGAATACGAAATTACAAATAATTATCAGCTTTTCATGTTAAAATTTACCAATGGAGGGTTTCAATATTTCAACGAGTGTAATGGCATGCTGAAATAAAACCTTTATTATCATGAACATTTTTAGATAAATAATATTATTATTGAGGTATTTTCATTAATTTAGTCTGTTATTGATATTCCTGCAATTGATATAAAGACTGCGTTTAAAATTATAAAAATAATAATATGGCCGATATTTCTTTTCTAAAAAACCAGATT
>CAYFUP010000198.1:0-4561 GCA_964346235.1 uncultured Bacteroidales bacterium
AGCTACCTGGTCCAAGATGGGGCAAGAAAAAATACATTGGAGTCTTTGGTCCTGGCTTTACCTCTGGGCGTTCAAACTTCTGCAGTTAGGAGGCATCATAGGCGGCGTGGCCATCAGCCTGCATCTGATAATACCTGCATTACCGGTTGCTGCGTATGCTGTAATTACTGCTGTTATTGTGGCTGCCATGATTTTTAAAGGGTACTATTCTTTTATTGAGACAATGTCTGTGCTGCTTATGGCCTTATTCACAGTTTTCACCATCATGGCGGTATTTTTTCTGCAAAGCACTCCTCATGCCATCAATTTGGATCAGGTATTGGAAGGACTAACATTTAACCTCCCTGCAGGGACTGTCGGATTTGCCATTGCAGCATTCGGACTGACAGGAGGGGGAGGGGATGAAATCGTTGCCTATAACTATTGGTGTCTTGAAAAAGGCTATGCCCGGTACACTGGACCTTTCGAGAATACAAAAGCATGGTATAGCCGGGCAAAAGGCTGGGTAAAGGTGATGTACCTCGATGCCATCCTATCTATGGTGGTATATACCCTGGTTACAGCTGCATTTTACCTTCTCGGTGCAGCGGTTCTAAATAAAAGGGGAGCCCTACCCTCCGGTTTTGATATGATTGAAATATTATCGCTCATTTACACGGATAGTTATGGCCCATGGGCTAAAATGGTATTTCTCATCGGTTCCTTTGTCGTCTTGTTTTCAACCCTTTTTTCCGGTTTAGCTGCCCGAACGCGCATTTTTCCGGATTTATTTGGACAAGTAGGCTGGATTGACTTCTTTGATATGAACCCCTCATCAACGTCCGTTCACAAAATGAGATGAGATAACCATGAGGGCTCCATCGGCATTTGAAACGAAATAGCTGACTTTATTTAATCTATTTAATTGAAATACAATGGTTTGATATTAAATTTATCACAGATGAACGGTCATCATTGAGGAGTTAACTATCAAAGGTGCAAAGACAAATAGACATGAAATATGGGTTAGCACCTTGTGGCAAAAACTGATAACATTAAAATGCTGAAATACAAATAATTAACTTAAATTATATTTCATATGAACCAGCGAAAAAAAGTGATTGCCTGGTCAGCCTGGATTCTTCCAGGGTTATGGTTGATCGCATTGCTTTTTATCAAATTGCCTGTCATCATGGTAACCATTGGTGGCATTGTGACCTTTATCATGCTCCTGATCATTGTATTCGGGGGACTGCACTTCAGGTTTTACCGCAACCAGTTTGGATTGCCTCCCGGAAAATTTTATGACATTGCCCTGCTCTTAAGCGCCATTGCCATTGTCCTGGTGGGTGTTTACAGCATTTATCGCTTATTTTGAATTAATACTAACATGGTTTTATCAGAATCACTGTTGACTCCATTCACCTCCTGATATAATTCAACTCATGGGTGCTGACATATTTGTTTCCTACCTTAAGCCGGGCATAATACATCCCCGACTGAAGCGCAGGATATTTCCGGGCAAAGTGCAATTCCAGCTCGTTTTCACCTGAAGTAAGTTTTGTCAACCGGATTTTATCGATCAATTGTCCGTTTATGTTATATATCTCCAGCCAGTTAACCTTTTCAGTATCCTCATCGGACAAGATGATGGTTAATGTTATCTTGTTGCTGAACGGATTAGGATAGCCCCTGATAATATTTGGTGAACCCTGGTTGTTTTCCTTTATGGTTAAAGTGTTTATCTTGGCATGATCAGTTGCCTCAGTAATTGGGCTGAAGGTTGGAACACCTGTACTTCCATTATAACGGCCATCTCCAACGGCATGTTCACTTACGCCTTCAGGCAAAGGCAGCGGTTGCTCGACAGTGGTGATGCTGTCTCCTTCATTTCTGATTAAAGAATCTATGGCAATAAAGGAGGTGTATTTGGTCAGCAGATTATACTGCAATCCCAGTTGGGTAATCTCCTTAATAATGGTGCTGTCTGCATGATAACGGTTGAGTTTTGTGTAATCATCCAATAATTGAATTCTTTTTCTGGCCCAGAGGTATTTTAAGGCAATGTTTGAGGTGTCAGGAGCAAACTCACTTACCGGGAGCGTTTCATCATAAAGCTGATTGCCTGTTTTTCCGGTCAGCCGAATGGTTCCGGCAGGATTTCCTCTCCACTTTCCATAAACAATTATGGGTCGCTCTGCCAGCACATCCGGCACGGATAAAGGTTCAACATCATAAACCTCAAAATCTTCAAAAATGACATCGATATTGGTGAGTACCGGATATTCAATATATTTTCTGAATTTCTCTGCCTTTTCATTGGCTTCCTCCTGGTCCGTTACTATCAGTGGTTCGGTCATTCCTACATGCGCCATGCCTTCAATGATATATCGATTTGCGGAAGACCCGATTCCAAAAGGAAAGAAGTTGGCATTGTCCAGATTGTTCCGGATCAAATCAAATGCTTGCTTTTCTACTGTGACATATCCATCGGTAGCAATGACAAAACTCCGGGAATAATCTTCAGTGCCTTTCATATCCAATGCCCGCTCCAGGGCCGGTAGTAAGTTGGTACCCCCGCCACCGGTTTTATTGTCGATCATATCGATTGCCATCTCGATGTTTTCATGATTGGCCGGAATAGAATTTTCTGCCATCACACTCGAACCACCTGCAAAAAACAGCAAATTAAACCGGTCGGTCGGCCTGAGGTTTCCTATTAAGTCCTCCAACAGCTTTTTGGATACTGATAACGGGAATCCATACATGGAACCGGAAACATCCATAATAAATATATATTCCCTTGGGGGGATAAAGACATCAGTGGGTTCCTTCGGGGGTTGAATCATGGCCAGAAAAAAGTTTTCTTCTTCACCCTCATATAACAGGAGTCCGGATTCCAGATCATCTCCTGACAACCGGTATTCTAATATGAAGTCTTTGTTGCCTTCTTTTTTGCTGAGTAAGGTGCATTTGGCTGCATTTCCCTGGCTTCCGGTTTCGGTGGAATCATGGGAGGGACATTTAATGCTTTGTACCGGGAGGCCTGCATTGATGTTCACATCGATATGAAAATCATACAAAGGCGCTTCCCCTTCATGGGTATAGGGATTCCCGGCAAATGCCGTTTCTGAGCTGTCTTCGGAAGGGGATACATACCTGGGGCCGACGACGGTGGGATATACAAATTCATAAACTCCTTCGGTGGGTACCAAAAGCTCCGTATATTTCATTACAATGTTGATGGTGTCGCCCGGCATAATATTGGCCACGTTCATTTTGAACACATTGGGCCGTTCCTGCTCAAGCAAAGAGGCTGTCTGTCCCTGTTCTTTGGCCTCTTCATATTGCTCCCGGGCCTTTTGTTTTTCTTCAATCTTGGCATACAAAATTCTTTCTCCGATGGTCATGTGCATGTAATAAACAGCTGCCCGGCTTGAGGATGGAAATACATAGATGGCTTCCAGCACATTTTCCCCTTCATTACAGTAGGTTTGTTTTACCGTCACATCTGCAATCACTCCGCTGATATTCACCTCGGCAGCGGTTTCTTTCAGTGGCAACCTGTCAGTGGCCGAATCTTTAGCCTGGACAAAGAAATAGGGAGATTCGGTTTTATCTTTCTCTTTTTCGTTGATGGTTCGTAATTCTTGCGCATGAAGATTGAATACGGAGATGAATAACATCAGGGTGGCCGCCACCAGGATGCTATGGCTGGTTTTTAAATGATTTGGATTCATGATATGATGTTTTAGTTTACAATGGTAACAGTATTTTCTTATGTTTTTGAAAAAAGAGGCTATGTCTTTTATGGATTAGATGGAATGATGGTGGATTAGGTTGCGTTGAAAAAAGAAATATTTTTTGGAATAAACATGTTTTATCACTTACAGTTTTGTTAAATTTTATTGTTTAAGGCATGAATTTTGTTTTTATTTACGTTTATTTCATAGCCATGGACAAAACCTCATCTATATCCGTCAGAATCTTAATTCATCTGTGTCTTTTATTTCTTTTCTACGGTATAAATGGTCAAAAGCCATTCCTGGAAACAATACATAATTTTGATGAATATAATCAAAAAACATTAAATGAACAAGTATATCTTCACATAGACCGGGAAGTTTATTCTCCCGGAGATACCCTTTGGTTTAAAGGGTATATCAGAAACAAATCATCCTTCCGTAAAACAGGTTTCAGCAATACCCTTCATATATTAATGGCTGATAATGAAGGCCGTATAATTGACCATCACAAATTCCTTATTTCTAATTCCTCTTCGAAAGGCCAGTTTGAAATAAGCCATGATCTGGAAGATGGTATCTATTACGTGACTGCCTATTCCAACTGGATGCGAAACTTCAGTTCGGATGAGATATTTAAAAAAAGAATTTTAATCCATAATGAATTCAAGACTTCTTATAAACTTGTGCCTGCATTTAATCAAAAGTATTATTTGCCAGGGGATTCCATGGACATAAGAATTAATTGTTATGATAATTTATGGCGGGAAGGTGAAAAAGTTAGTGTTTGGGCGTGCGACATTGGGTGTCTGTATGTGCGCAGTGATGTGACCGCGCAG
>CAYFUP010000199.1:0-1640 GCA_964346235.1 uncultured Bacteroidales bacterium
GGTCAATACCGCCAAAGCTTTTAACGAGCAGCTGGACTACGATGGTGTGGTGCTGACGAAGCTTGATGGGGATACCAGAGGTGGTGCGGCCCTTTCCATCAAATCTGTGGTCAATAAACCCATTAAGTTTGTCGGAACCGGCGAAAAGCTTGATGCCATGGATGTTTTCTATCCTGACCGGATGGCTGACCGGATTCTCGGGATGGGGGATATTGTTTCTTTTGTAGAACGTGCCCAGGAACAATATGATGAAGATGAGGCCAGAAATTTGCAAAAGAAAATCGCCAAAAATCAGTTTAACTTTGATGATTTTCTTTCTCAGATTCATCAAATTAAAAAAATGGGAAACATGAAGGAGCTTGCCGGCATGATACCTGGTGTTGGGAAAGCCCTGAAAAATGTTGACATGGATGATGACAGCTTTAAGGGTATCGAAGCCATTATACACTCCATGACACCGGAAGAACGGAAAGATCCCAATGTACTGAATGGAAGCAGGAGAAAACGAATCGCAGAGGGAAGTGGCAAATCCATTCAGGATGTCAATAACTTAATTAAACAGTTCAATGAAACCCGAAAACTCATGAAAATGATGTCATCCGGTAAAGGAAAGAACCTGGCAAAGATGATGAATAATGTGCCGGGAGTTGGACAGTAGGCAGCGATCACTAAGCAGCGATCAGTAAGCAGTAGGCAGTAGGCAGCAGGCAGTAGGCAGTAAGCAGTAGGCAGCGATACAAATGAACATATCATAAAACCTTAGAAAATGGAAATTATAGATGGTAAAAAGGTTTCAGCGGAAATTCGGGAAGAATTGGCGGCTGAAATAGATAAAATAAAACAAGCAAATGGGAAGATACCTCATCTGGCCATAATACTGGTGGGAAATGACGGGGCAAGTCAGACTTACGTGTCCCATAAAATCAAAGCATGCGAAAAAGTGGGCTTTAAATCAAGCCTGATCCAATATGACGATGACATTGAAGAAAATGCCCTGCTTGATAAAATAGATGAAATTAACCACAATGATGACATAGACGGACTGATTGTGCAGTTGCCTGTTCCTGATCACATATCAGACCGGAAGATCATTGAAAAAATTGACCCGGAAAAGGATGTGGATGGATTTCATCCTGTAAATCAGGGAAGAATGATGATAGGATTGCCGGGTTTTGTATCAGCTACACCTGCCGGCATTGTGGAACTGATTAAAAGATACAACATAGAAACCAGCGGAAAACACTGTGTCATCGTTGGTCGGAGCAATATTGTGGGGCGACCGCTCAGTGTGCTGATGTCCCAAAAAGCAAACCCGGGCAATTGCACAGTAACCCTTTGTCATAGCCGGACTCATAATATTGGGGCACTTACCGCCCAGGCCGATATCCTAATCAGTGCCCTCGGAAACCCCGGATTCATTACTGCCGATATGGTAAAGGACGGTGCTGTGGTCGTTGATGTGGGAACCACCAGGGTTAAATCTGATAAAACCAAATCAGGCTGGAAACTCAAAGGGGATGTTGCTTACGATGAAGTGGCGCCTAAAACGAGTTTTATTACCCCGGTGCCAGGTGGAGTGGGTCCCATGACCATCGTGTCATTGCTAAAAAATACCGTGGAAGCCAGCAGAAAGAAGTAGA
>CAYFUP010000199.1:1740-4552 GCA_964346235.1 uncultured Bacteroidales bacterium
TGGAAGCCAGCAGAAAGAAGTAGAGGTATCCATGGCCCGGTAAATGCAAACAAACCTAAACAGGCCATCAAAAACCGGAAAAGGCGATGGCGCTTATTAAGGTGTATTATGCGCGGCAAAAACATTAGTATCCTGAAAGGAGCAATAAGGAAAAGTTTAAATTTACAAGTTATTTTGTTTCAAACCCTAACTCCCGGTAATTTTTCTCATACATTAGGTATTATTTTATAATTTAATGGTTTACAGGCTATTGTGGTATTATTTAATATTTTGTTCATAATTGTATTTCTTGATCATATAATTATTGAACAATAATATTATATATTTATAAGTTAAATTTCAGGAAACCATGCATTTTTTAATGAAGAAATTTATGTAGGTTTGCCTTAAAAGAAAATTGGATGAAGGTTGGTAAGTCGATAAATATAAGCCTGGTTTGCACTATCATTTTAATACTATCAGGTTGTTATAAGCCGGAAAAAAATGTGGTGGATAAACAATTGGGCTGGTCAACCTTTGAACCTCTTAGTATTCCGTATCGACAAAGAATTCAACTTTATGAGGCAGGAAACCTGGTGTTGAATCCCTCCTTTGAAAAAGGCAGTGTTTTTCTGGATTCAGCATTGGCCACCTTTAATCTCAAAGGTTGGAAAACAGTAGGGGATGATGTGGAATGGATAGATACGGCTTCGGGGACAGAATCATCAGAAGTGACAGATGGCCGCTATTCCATCAAGATATCCAGGGAAGATGCGGATGAAACCGAAGAAACCGGAGTCGGAATCATGAGCGACTTCATTAAGGTAGTTCCCGGAAACTTTCAGCTAGGATTTGACATCAGACTGAAAAACATTGTATCCAACAAGGTGCGTCTGGGAACCAAAATATTTGATGCGGTCAACATCCGGGTGTATTTTTATGATAAAAATAAGCTGGAGATTAGCGATGAAATGTATTTTCCGGCTGAAAATAAAAAGATCGATAATTCTTTTAAGGGATATCCGTTTTCAAATTTCAGGGAAATCGATTCTATTTACTGGAAAAGAATGATTGGAAGGGCACATCATTACCCGTTTTCTACAGGTGATATCCCGTCGGAAGCCAGGTATGTGAAGCTGTTTTTCGGTTTAAAGGGTACTGGTGAAATGTGGATTGATAATGTGGATTTTCACTATACCAAATGGAATTTTTCCACCCTGGAAAGAATGGAATCATTTACGGACCGGGTTTTTACAATGCCGGAATTAATTATTCCCACCCCCAAGTTCATAAGTCAGGACATAGATACAATGGCCCTTTTTGATTATAAAAAAAAGCGTTTTCCCCTTATCGTCATACCCAAGTATTACTGCAAAGAACACCGTTTTTCGGCCAATGCGATCAAAGAAAAGCTGGAGCAATTGATGCCCGGTTCTTTAAAAAAAACTGAAGAGTCCCTGGTAAAAATCATCAGATTTCCCAATGAATCTTTGATTCAGGGAGCTTCTATGATTATTAATATCGGAGAAACGTCCTTTCACGATATTCATCTGGATTCCCTGCCTTATGAGGATATTTTGGATAAACAACAGGGATATTTTATTGCATCCGTGCAGGATGAATATAATTATATTTACTTATCCGGGAATACTCCGCGCAGTTGTACCTATGCCATGCAAAGCTTCCTTCAGTTGATCGATGAAACGTCCGGTTCCCTTCATTATGCCTCCATTATCGATTATCCCGGCTATCAGAAACGTTCATTTGTAGTGCCATTCGGTTTGGCTGACTCCATATCATTTGACGAAGAATCTATCATTACCCGTTCTGTGGGTAAGAAGTTTAATCATATTTATCTTGGATACCAGGAACATAATAAACAATCAGCCTATTTAAATTCCCTTAAAAAGTTTCAGTCAGAAATAAATCTCTCCGGGGCATTTGATTTTGGGGTATTTTTAAATCCTTACCACCGGTTCAAACATGTGAACGGCAATGATTCATTGCATCAAATGGCCGCAGAAGCATTTATTCATTCCAATAATTCAGATTTATGGCAACTTAAGAAAAAATGTATTCAAGCCTATAATTACGGGGCAAATACAGTGGCCATATTATCTGAACATTATCCGAGATCTGAAGGAAGTTTTTACGATTTTCCCTTATACCATGAAAAGGATAAGAAAAAGTTTATTAATTTACAATCTGCACATGCCAGGATGATAAATTATCTGATACGAGGTTTGAATATTAATCATGAGAAATCGTTTTATTTTTCATTTCCCTGGAACAACCTGGAATATATTGATAAAAGCTTCGGAATCGGTAATGTTTATTATAAGGAACTGATGTTTCAGTTGCCTGATAACATAAATATTTTATGGACCGGCACCACGGATAAAACACTAATCATCGATGAAATAGATGTAACCCGGATATCCATGATAACCGGAAAACATCCCATCTTATTTGATAACACATTATTTTCAGGTGATTCAGTCAACAACGCCAGGTTTCATTATACCTATCCCGGAAAAGTGAGGTTGTTAAGCATGTTTCAGCCATATGAAGTAAACTTACCAGAAGATTATCCAGGCAAAACCAGGAATGAAATTATTGTTCATCAGCATCCGGAAAATGAATTTGACCTGATTAAATTATTCACAGCAGCTGAATATATGTGGAATCCGGCAGAATATCATCCCGACCTGATCCTCTGGAAAATATTAATAAAAAAATACGGGAAAGAAGTGGCCAATGAATTATTGTTGTTTAATGATTATTTCTATGAGTTAAAAGAAATATCATTATTAAGGCACAGACCGGATTTTCA
>CAYFUP010000200.1:0-4411 GCA_964346235.1 uncultured Bacteroidales bacterium
GTGTCAGAAAACCAGCAAATTATTCTAAAATCAGAAAAATGGTAAATAGGACATAAAATTTATAAAAACATGTCTCATTTAATGAATCGCCTTGCACACCTAATGATCATGACAGTGCTGTTCCTTTATTCATCATATGCCTTGTCTGTTGAGGCTGACTCCCTGAAGTATCGTCATATTGAACTGCAAATAAACGATTATATGGGTAATTTATACAACCCGGATACCGAGCTGAACAGGCAACAATACAATGACTCCATCATCAGACTTTTTAATGATGTTTTCGATGATACCAGTTCTTTTTATTATCCATTTGATAGTTTAAGACAAATCGGGGTATTTGATTCGCCGGACGGACTTTTCAGAATATATAACTGGGCTTTTCCTGAAAGCGGTAATAATTACCATTACCATGCATTCATTCAATATTACGATGAAAACAATGGGGATTACAGCATTTACAGGTTAACGGACAGTTCTGCCCATATCCGGGAACCTGAAAATGCTGTTTGCTCAGCAGATCGATGGTTTGGCGCACTCTATTATGATATCATTCCAACTGAATTCCGGGGAATAAAATTATATACATTATTGGGATTCGACTACAACAACATTTCCTCGAGAAAGAAGATAATCGAAGTGTTAAAATTCAATGAAGATAACACTTTACAGTTTGGTTACCCGGTTTTCAGAGCAGGTAAAAAGCTTGCCAGGCGAATTGTTTTTGAATACAGTGCAAAAGCTGTCATGACACTGCGGTATGATACCAATGCCGAAATGATAGTCTATGATCACCTGTCTCCCCCAAGACCATCTATGGAAGGGCATTATGAGTTCTATGGACCTGATTTTTCGTATGATGCTTTTTATTTTGAGAATGGTTACTGGAACTACAAACCGGATATCGATATTCGAAATCCGAAGGAGGAGGATTAATTGAGGTTTGAGAGAGTGGTTCGGTAACTGAAACAAAACCCGGGTGTTCCGTGACTGCGGGATTATTATTGAAAATATCTTTTCCTGAATTCTATGAAGGAGGTTCCATAAAATCATTTCATTATTCTTTAAATATTCACCGTTTATTATTAAGGTTCATGTGACTATTTGTCAGGTTATACAGACTGGCATATGGTTTGAAAGGGTAGGGCAAAATTATTTGTATAACTTAAACTTACTTGAAAGATGCAAAAAGGTAAAATTGGCGTAAGTGCAGAAAATATATTTCCCATTATTAAGAAGTTCCTTTATTCAGAACATGAAATATTTCTGAGGGAAATTATTTCCAATGCGGTGGATGCCACCCAAAAACTAAAAACCCTTGCCAGGGTAGGAGATTTCAAGGGAGAACTGGGAGATCAGACGATCCGTGTGAAACTGGATAAAAAGAAAAAAACCATTACGGTTTCTGACCGCGGTATTGGGATGACTGAAGAAGAACTTGATAAATACCTGAATCAGATTGCATTTTCCAGCGCAGAGGACTTTCTTGAGAAATATAAAGATAAAATTGATGCCATCATCGGTCATTTTGGCCTGGGGTTTTATTCGGCTTTCATGGTTTCAAACAAGGTGGAAGTCATTTCTAAATCATATAAGGAAGATGCCAAAGCCGTTAAATGGAGCTGTGAGGGTACCCAGGAATTTCAAATGGAAGAAACTGAAAAAGAATCATTTGGAACCGATGTGGTGATGCACATCGATGAAGATTCAAAGGAATTTCTTGAAGAAAGCAGGATTAATGAATTGTTGAATAAGTATTGCAAGTTTTTGCCAGTATCCATTGCCTTTGGAAAGAAAAAAGACTGGAAAGACGGAAAAGAAGTCGAAACTGAAGAGGATAATATTATAAACAATACCAATCCGCTTTGGACGCAAAAACCTGCAGATTTAAAAGAAGAGGACTATCACCAGTTTTACAAAGAATTATATCCGATGTCAGATGATCCCTTATTTCATATTCATCTGAATGTGGATTATCCGTTTCATTTGACAGGGATCTTATATTTTCCGAAGATCAAAAATAATATTGAGATTCAGAAAAATAAGATTCAACTTTACTGTAACCAGGTATATGTCACTGACAATGTTGAAGGAATTGTACCTGAATTTCTAACCCTGCTGCATGGCGTGATTGATTCACCGGATATCCCCTTGAATGTATCGAGAAGTTACTTGCAAAGTGATGCCAGCGTTAAAAAAATCTCCGGCCATATTTCAAAAAAAGTGGCTGACAAACTAAATGAGATCTTCAAAAACGACCGGGAGCAGTTTGAAAGCAAATGGGATCATTTAAAATTGTTTATCGAATACGGGATGGTCACCGATGAAAAATTTTACGAAAGGGCTGAAAAATTTACATTATTTAAAAACAACGAGGGCAAATACTATACCTTCGAAGAATATCAAAATCTTATCAAAGAAAACCAGACTGATAAAAACAACAAGTTGGTATATCTTTATTCCACCAATAAAGACGAACAGTACAGTTTTATTGAAGCCGCCAGGAATAAAGGTTATGATGTATTATTGATGGATGGTCAGTTAGATACCCATTTCATAAATCAACTGGAACAAAAATTTAAAGACAGCAGCTTTGTCAGGGTGGATGCCGATGTGGTGGATAACCTGATTGAAAAGGATGAAAAACCTGAAATAGAGTTATCACAGGCGCAACAGGAAGATTTAAATCCGGTATTTAAAAGTCAGGTTCCCAATAAAACCAATTACATGATTTCATTTGAAGGGATGAGTCCTGATGAACAACCCATTATCATTACGCAGTCTGAATTTATGCGCCGAATGAAAGACATGGCAGAACTGGGTGGAGGAATGGGTTTTTATGGCGATTTGCCGGACACCTATAATCTTGTGGTAAATGCCAATCATCCTTTGGTGCAGAAAATTGCAGAAGATGAAGCAGCCAAAGTAGGGGGGGAAGTTAAAAAACTGAAAGATGAAATGGCCCCCCTGCAGGAAGAAAAAGATAAGCTTCAAAAAGAGCAATCTGAAAAGAAAGAAGAAGAAGTGAAGCAGGAAGAAAAAGATAAACTGGAAGAGCTTAATAAAAAAGTGGATGATTTAAACCTAAAGAAAACGGAATTGCTTGAAAAATATGGCCAGGAAAATAAGCTGGTCAAACAATTGATTGACCTGGCATTATTGTCGAATAACATGTTAAAAGGAGAGGAGCTCAACAAATTTGTGAAACGAAGCGTAGATCTAATAAAATAGGAAAATATTTTATTGGCCTGGCCCGCGTTTTGTTTTAATGACAATTACGCCGTTCGCTCCTCGTGATCCATACATGGCCGTTCCTCCGTCTTTTATAACATTTATTGAGGCAATATCATTGGGATTGATGGAAGAGATGTCATCTTTATACATACCGTCAACGACGAATAAAGGTTCAGAACTTATGCCCGCATTGGAAGAACGGCCACGGATGGTGATTTGATTTCCATAAACATCTACTCCGGCAAATTCACCCTGCAATAAGTCGTAAATATTTGAATAATTGCTGAAATCTTTGTCCTGGTCGGTCATCTGATTGGTGGAATATGCCAGGTCACTTTCATCAATATATCCCAGACCAGTGGCAAATTCACGGTTTCGCTTTCCTTCCTTCAGCACCATATTAACATTCAATGAATCCTCTTTACCCCTGATTCTTTCACGTTCGTTATAAAAACCTTTGGCTTTGAATTTAATATTATCCTTTTCTTCACATTGAATACAATAATAGCCTAATGAATCGGTTTTTACGATGCTATCAGATTTCCTTGCAATGATTTCCACTCCTTCAAGACCGACATTTTCAAAGGCTGTTACCCTGCCGCATATCTCAATGAGTTGTGCATTAGCGGAGACGGATATCACTGCAAGAAGCAAGATTCCAATAAAGGCGGTTTTGTTTTTCTTATACATAATTTATATACGTTTTACTTTTATACGTTAAACAATAAAAATACCATCTTGTTGAATCGCAACCATCAGGTAACAACATACATATTTGAATCTTTTAATATTAAATAAACATTATGGCCAATAAAACACCAGTATTATTGCCAAAGACGCAGAAGATACTCACTGAGTCTGGGGAAAATATTAAACTGGCACGTCTAAGGCGAAAGCTGAGTAATGAAAAAGTTGCTGAACGTGCTGGCATGGGACGGTCAACGTTGGTGAAAATCGAAAAGGGCTACCCTGGTCCGGGTATTGGATATTACCTCAATGTGTTAAAAGTACTTGGACTGGAAAAAGACTTTCTACTACTGGCTAAGGATGATGAATTGGGCAGGAAGTTGCAGGATGCCAACCTGACCTCAAAAATGAAATTAAATCAAGAAAATGAAAAACTAATTAGTGTCACTAAGAAAACTAACAAATTATGCTAAAGTGGTTCTAAGAAGGC
>CAYFUP010000201.1:0-4398 GCA_964346235.1 uncultured Bacteroidales bacterium
CTTCTAATTCCATTTTATTTGAGGGATTTTTTTTTCTTTTTGGAAATTCGTTTTGCCATATTATTTTGCTTCCTTTTTATAAAACTACCAGAAAGATCATGTTAAAGGGTTCAGCAGAATAAAAGAGGTTTTCTATATAACACACGGCCAAATATATAGCCCGGTTCTGCAATCAGAAAACCTTTGAAAGATACATGATAAAATTAATATCTATTATAACAAATCAAAACTATTTTCTCATTTTTTTATTGATAATGTGGCATATATAAAAAAAAAATTCACCTGATTATATATTAAATTTTAGTTGACCTCGTCAAGCTCGAAAGCGCGGTTGTCAGATGGAATCGCATGATAAAAATAACTTAGCGAAGCGATCTCACGAGCTTGCGAGTAACTTAGCGGAGCGATCTCACGAGCTTGCGAGTAACTATTTTTCTTATGCTTGGTTCATCATTCAAGATAAATAATTCCTACCATTAAGTAAAATGCCATTTTTTCAGTTTTTAACTGCCATATTAGATATGGCATGATATATGTAAAAATCTGCATAACTTAATAACATTAATTATGGCAACAACAGTGATCAATTCATTTAGCGAATTAATTTATCATCTAAAAAAAGGGGAAACATCATTTTGCCTGGTTTATAAGCAAGGTTCGGAAAGCAGCGAATGTGCCTGTAATAACTTTACTGAAGGTTCGGAAAAGTTCCCGGAGAAATCCTTTTTAATGGTCGATGTGACCAGAACACGGGATATTCATGAAAAATACAACATCGGCAGTGTACCGGTCATTATTCAGTTTTCCGGTGAAAAGGCAGTGAACTTCATCAAAGGTTGTCATGATAAAGATTACCTTGAAACCCTCTTCTCAGGAAAAAAATTTAAAACCATACCATCCATTTCAGGCTCCTCAGGGGATGTTCACATAACTGTATATTCCACCCCCACATGCACCTATTGCAATAGCCTTAAAAACTATCTAAGCAGCAAAAAAATTCCGTTCAAAGATATTGATGTATCACAAGATCAGAGGGCTGCAGAAGAGATGGTGAAAAGAAGCGGACAGCAAGGGGTGCCGCAGTCCATTATAAACAATGAACTGGTCATCGGATTTGACAAGCCCCGCATTGATCAGCTGTTGAATATTCAATAATAAAATCTTATAATTAATAACAAAAATTTATAAATCATGAAAGAATTACAGCCAATTAACCAACATGTATTGCTTGAGTTAGCGGATGAAAAAAAAGAGCAGAAAACTGCCAGCGGCATTATTATCCCTGATACCGCCAAGGAAAGACAGCAAACAGGAAAAGTGGTAGCCATGAGTAAAATTGAAAATCCGGAAATAGCGATTGGTGATGCCGTGCTTTTTAAAGAAGGTGTTGGAAACGAAACAGAATTTGATGACAAAAAATACCTGTTGATTCAATACGCTGATATTTTATCTAAAGTAGTTGAGACAGAATCTGTTTGATTACCACACAGATCAAACATGAATCAAAAAATATTCTGAAAAAACACATCCCCATAAACCTAAATTGATGGTGCCCTGATGACATCATTCTTTCAGTTGTCATAGGGCACATTCATTATATGCATATATCAAACAATAATCTTTTTATGCATTGGGTTGAGGCGTAGTTCTCAGGTATTTGGTTAATTTCTTATGCCCCTTGGGAAACTTTTCAGGAATTTCCTCATCCCTGATTTTTGGTGAAATAATGACTTCATTTCCGTGTGCCCAATTCGCCGGCGTAGCTACACTATAATCAGCTGTCAGCTGCAAAGAGTCTATCACTCTGAGGATCTCATCAAAGTTTCTGCCGGTAGTGGCCGGGTACGTAATGGTCAATTTCATCTTTTTATCCGGTCCGATAATGAAAACCGACCGGATGGTCAGATTTTCCAGTTCATTTGGATGAATCATGTCATATAGTTCCGATATTTTTCGATCTTCATCCGCAATGATGGGAAAGTTCAACTTTGTTTGCTGGGTTGAGTTGATATCAACCGCCCATACCTTGTGGGATTTAACACTATCAACGCTTAATCCGATAACCTTCACATTCCTTTGCTCAAATTCAGGTTTTAGTTTGGCAACCGTTCCCAGTTCGGTGGTGCATACCGGTGTAAAATCTGCCGGGTGAGAAAACAAAACCCCCCAACTGTTTCCTAACCATTCATGAAATTGAATTTCACCTTCAGTTGTTTTTGCAGTGAAATCCGGCGCTGTGTCTCCAATTTTAATAGCCATAATTATACATTTTAAGTTTAACAATATAAAATAAAAAAGCCTTTCCGAAATTGGAAAGGCTTTTTTGTGCATTATTTCTTACCCTTAAATAACTTTCAAAAATCGCAACAGCTGTTCCAATCCGTATCTATCCTTATCATCATACAACAACATGTCTTGAAACCGTTGGTAGGTTTGAAAAAAAAAGATATGTCGGAACAAGATATTTGCATTTGTTATTATTTTTTTCAAAAATAAATCAATTTTGGAGAAAATGGGACTTGAACTTCTATTTAGAAATAATTTTGAAATGAAATTGGTATAACCTGTTATAAAGCCCTTTTGAGATGATATTTTTTAAATCGGAAGGATTAATAACCGGGATGTTGCCAATTAAGACTCCACAATCTGGGCAATTTCTTCTTTCAACAACCATCGAAGGGAGGTTCAGCCGAAGTTATTTATGACTCCACAATCTGGGCAATTTCTTCCAGTATCCGGTCAATATCATCCATGGTCACTTGTGAGAACCATACCTGCTGTGGATAAATTATCACGTTGGGTCCCAATTCACAAATATCCATACACAGACTTTGGGATACCCGGACTTCCTGGGGCCCCCATCTTTCTTTTACAGCTTTTTTTAGTTTTATCCTAATATCCTGACTGTTACCATCAGCGCAAGACACTTTTTCTCCCTTCCGGTCGTTTACACAGACAAATACCTGGCATTTATATGGAGTTCTGGTTCTTCTTCTGGCCATGGCTATACAATTAATTCAATATTCGATACCAAAATAGTCAAATTTAAAATACTAACAAGAATTCAGAATTGTTAAGAATCAAGGTTTTTTCTCGAAATGCACAAATGTACTTCAGCGAAACAGGATTATACTTTCTCATTCATAACTCACCACGCCTCCTATCAATCAAGGTTTTAATATTCCAATAAAAGTTTGCCCCGGTACAGGTATTTGTCATTAAGGATGATTCGATACATGTATATTCCGCTTTTCAGAAGGGTTCCGTTGGATGCGGTTCCATCCCATGATTGTTCATATCCTTTTTCATAATAAACAATTTGTCCTTTGGAATTAAAGATATAAATTTCATTGTCCGGATATTTATTTATGTTTCCAATGATCCATTGCTCATCAAATCCATCTCCGTTTGGAGAAATGATGGTAGGTATCATGAGTTGCGGTCTTTGTGCGATAGAAATATTCGTTGATTTAACAATTTGGTTGACAATGTTGCTTTCGTCCACAAATACACATTCATTGTCATCTTTAATGTATAATTGATAGTCCATTTCACTGCTTAAGTCCATGAACTCACCATCATTGTCAAAATACTGGGCGCCATTTAATGAATATTCCAATTGCCCGGTACCTCCGGAAGCAATAATCTGAATATTTCCAGCATCCAGTTTTTGGGTACTGTCCCTGGTCAATGCAGAGTCCAGTGCTATGGGTTCAGGTTGATTGATGATCACTGAACCGGCAGTCTGGCAACCGTTTTCATCTGTAATGGTCACATTGTATTCCCCTTGTGCAAGTCCGGTGATTCTTTCTTTAGTATCATCATTTGACCATTTTATGGCATATTCCGGGGTTCCGCCACTTATCTCAATAGAAGCAGATCCGCTTGCATTTCCGTGACAAAGGATATCGGTTTTTTCAACTATTTCTACAGCAAGGACATCCGGTTCGTTTATGTCAACCGAGAGATTGTTTTCACATTGATTGTCATCTTTAATGGTGACTTCATAACTTCCGGCAGTCAGGTCATTTCTGAACTGAGCCGTATCTCCGTCAGGCCAGATGTATAAATATTCCGGGGTACCACCCGTTGCATCAACGGAAGCGGTTCCATCCGCTGCACCGTTACAGGAAACGTCTTCAACATCAGCCTCTCCTGTTATTTCAGAAGGTTCATTAATTTCGAAACTCATGGTACTTTGGCATTCATTCCTATCGGTAACGGTGATTGTATAATTTCCAGCTGTGAGATTGGTTATATCGGGGAAAATCGAACCGTTCGACCATTCGTGGGTCAGTAATCCCTCTCCCCCTTCAGTAGTGATATAGATGGCGCCATCTGCACCTCCATTACAAGTTACATTTTGAATAGAGTCCTGGGTGATTTCGATCGGATCGG
>CAYFUP010000202.1:0-4389 GCA_964346235.1 uncultured Bacteroidales bacterium
TTTCATCAATCTCAAACCCCACCTTTCTCAAATCCTCCCAAAATCCGGGGTATGATTTTTCAACGACTTCCGGGGCTTCCACGATTAAGCCTTTGTGAAGGATGGACAAAGGGGCAAATGCCATGGCCATGCGGTGATCATCATAGGTTTCTATGCGGACCGGCTTTTCTTGAAAATCCTCATGGGTATGCGATGGGGCTTGTCCGGAAAAATGTTTCGACGGTTTATGCCCGGTTTGCTCCGAAGCCTGGTCAGCAGATGGTTTCGATGGTTCATTACTGACTGGCTCCTTAGCCTGGCCGGAAGATGGTTTCGATGGTTCATGCCCGGTCTGATCGATAGCCTGGTCAGATGATGATTTCGATGATTCATGCCCGGTCTGATCGATAGCCTGGTCAGATGATGATTTCGATGATTCATGCCCGGTCTGCTTTTTAGTCAGGTCAGCAGATGTCTTCGACGGTTTATGCCCGGTCTGCTCGGTGGACCGTCCGGAAGACTGTGCCAGTCTCCCATCCCACTCAATCATTCCTTCACCGGTTTCTAAAATATTGGCTCCAAATTTGGCACATTCTTTTTGCAACGCTTTAATTCTGTCCGTTTCTTTAATCTTAAGGCTTTCAGTGCCCGATATTTTGAACGGGATTTTTAATGCCACGCATAGCGGTACAAAAGTCTGTACCAAATCCGGATTATTGGCAAAATCATATGCAAAAAAATCCAGGTACATGTTTTTATTTGACTGCATCCCTTTATACGGATAAATCCGTTCACCAGGCTGCATTTGCCCTTTGGTTAAGTGTACCCCCTCATTCGTAAATTCACTTTGAACCCCAAACTGTCTGAATAAATTCACGATTTCTGCATCCCCCTGAAGGCTGTTTTCCTGCAATCCTTTGATATGCAAATCAACCTGAGGAGTCAGTGCAGCCATTTCATACCAATAAGAAGCCCCACTCCAGTCTGCTTCCACCATAAAAGATCCCGCTGAATATTCCTGATTTTTGATGGCAATCTGGTTCTTCTGCCAATGATATTCAATCCCAAAATAATTCATCATGCGCAGGGTTAGATCAATATATGGCCTGGATGCTATCTTGTTTTTTAATTCGATGGTCAGTCCATTAGGCAAGGCAGGTGCAATAAGAAGCAATGCTGTGATATACTGACTGCTGACACTTCCATCCAGACTGGTGAAGTTGTATGTCAGCTTTTTTCCCTTGATGGCCAAAGGGGGATATCCCTCGTTCTCAAGATAATCGATATCTGCATCCAATTGTCTCAAGGCATCTACCAAAATTCTGACAGGTCGGGCTTTCATTCGTTCGGTACCTGTAATGGTCCATTCTCCGGGTTTATTGGCATAATAGGCCGTTAAAAACCGCATGGCTGCCCCGGCTTGTCCAACGTCAATGACAAATGGATTTTCATCGATGGCTTGTCTGATGATTTTTGTGTCCTTGCTTTCAGAAAGATTGGTGATGGTTATCTGATGTTTGCAAAGCGCTTTGATAATCAACAACCGGTTGCTTATGCTTTTTGAAGCGGGCAAGTCAACCGTTCCCTTTAGCCCACCATGAAAAGGATATACGTTTATGGCCATGTGCATTCAACATTAATTGGATTCGAATTATTCTTCCTTTGAATATTTTTGTTCAAATTTATATTAAATAATGCTTTTTTTATAAAACAATATTTGCCATACATAAAAAAAAATATGTAGGTTTGTAAAATTATGATCATTCATTTAGAAAAACGGGCCATCAACATCTGGATAAAAGCGGTGGTTTACGCCATCATCGCCGGCACGGTAGCCATTGTGGTGATAATGACTGATATTTTGGGCGATGGACTTTTGGGACTTTCCAGATTTCATTGGGCAGGGATAGTCATCTTGCTTTACCTGGTATATTATTTTTACCAAAATGCCATGGATTATAATTACGTTTATTTTTCCGATGAGGAGGACAAACTGATCCTTAGGTACTATAAGCTTTTAAAAATGAATTCCGATAAAATGGTGATTGAAATTCCTAAAAACCGGTTCTATAATTATGAAATAAAAAAAACCAGGTTACAAAATAAAGAATACCTCATTCTGTATCAAAGCATGGATAAAGGAGTTGCCAAGTATCCCCCGGCTTCTGTTTCATTGCTGACCAGTGATGAAAAAAATAAACTTTACACCGCTTTAAATCAGGTACTGGAAACCTATGCGACTTAATCGTATGAACCCCTTATTCACTATCATGCGCAACGAAGAGATGAGATAAGCATGAGGACTCCACCGGCATTTGAAGGTGAAAGGATGATTATAATTATATTCTTTAATTGAAAGACAAAAGTTTAACATAAAATTTATTTCAGATGAACTTCATCAAGTCATTGGCTGTATTTCTGTTGACTGGCATTTCCATTCCCTGCCTTGCACCCGACGAATCAAGCAAAATAAGTGTTCATGTTGAAAATAAAATTTTGAATCAGGGCAAGACATTTACCATTGAGGCAGACATGTATTACTGGAGCGATATAAAAAAGCTGATCACGAAATATGATGCTCCCCGGAATTTAGTATATGTCTATACCTCCACCGGAGAAACCAAAGTTTACAATACAGAAAGCAATGAAGTCAGGGTAAACCAAAATCCGGCCATGACCAGCAAGCATAATTTGTTGTACTTATTTGTGAATAATAATCTGCAGGACATGGGTTTAAGGGAGGCAGGTTATAAGCTTCAGGAAACCAATTATGAAGACAATTACATGATTTCATACTGGGAATCTGGCGGTGAAAGCAGGTTAACCCTGCCGAAAATCAAACTGGTTCATGAAAATCATATTCCCATCTATACTGCCTACTATAATGTAAAGGATCAACTGGTAAGAAAGACCTATTACTCTGAATATCAATACTTTAAATCATTCGCCATGCCCCTGAGGGTAACGGATATTGATTACCTTCCCAATGGAGACTCGCTGATCACAAGAATGAGGTATATGGATGTTAAAACCGGGATGCAGGCTCAGAGTAGCTATTTTTATTTTGAAGTTCCTGAAGATGCTAATCTGGTGGAGTAACCATTCGAGTCGATTCGATGCACCCGCATTTAGCGATTTCTCAGTTGATTCTTTTGGGATTTTTGCTCATAAAATCTTTCCAGCTGGAATAACTTTTGCCTGTTTGAGAAGAATTATGCTGAAAATTATGGCAAACAGCAGCAGCCAGTCCATCCGTCGCATCCAAATCCGTGGGCAATTCATTTAAATGAAGGATTTTCTGAAGCAAATAAGCCACCTGCTCTTTGCTGGCATTTCCCTGTCCCGTGATGGCCATCTTAATTTTTCTGGGAGCATATTCAAATATGGGTATTGAACGGGAAAGGGCAGCTGCAATAGCCACTCCCTGCGCCCTGCCTAATTTGAGCATGGATTGAACATTTTTTCCATAGAAGGGCGCTTCAATGGCGAGTTCATCCGGTAAATATTCATCAATAAGCTGGGTAAGCCGTTGAAATATTTTTTGCAACTTCACGTAATGGTCCTTATACTGCTTTAATTCCAGAATTCCAATCGCCATCAGCTTTATGCGGTTTCCGTTCACCTCTATAATGCCGTATCCCGTGACTGAAGTCCCCGGATCAATGCCCAATATGATTTTTTCCTTTTCCAATTTGTTGACCCCGTATATGTGACAATAAGAAAACCATCCAATTATTCTATAGTGACAGTCTTAGCTACAATTGATAAGTTCAAAAACCATCGTTCAAACTTTATAATGGAAGCAAGAACTAATTTAAAAGTTTTGCCAATGGCTTGTCGCTTTCCTGTCGCTGTCTCGTCGCTTTCTTGTCATCGTCTTGCCATTATCTTTTCGAGGTCTCATCGTTTAATTGTCTTTGTCTTGTCATTGCTTTTCTAACCTCTCGCCTCTCTAAGTCCTTGCCCTGTCTTTGCCTTATCATTGTCTTCGATCCACTAAACAACAAAATTAATGATTTTCAAGTTTTTGTTGAAAGATTATGCTGCCAATTATTATTACCAGCCCAATAAATGTGGTCACATATATTTGTTCTTCCAGGATAAGGTGTATAAACACGAGTGAAAAAAAAGGGGTTAAATAAATCAGGTTGCTTATCTTTTCTGATCTATCAATCATTTCCAAAGCTTTAAGCCATATAATGAAGGTAAATCCCATTTCGAAACAGCCAATATACACTGAATAGAATACCCCTTCCGGATGTAAGTCATAAGGACGGGTCAGCATGATCAAAACAAGCAGGTAAACCGAAGCAAAGAAAAAATTCATGAAGAGCTTAACGAGGGTATCTTTTTTATCCTTCAGGTTGAGTACCCAATACAATGCCCAGAAAACAGAACTTCCAATAGCCA
>CAYFUP010000203.1:0-4381 GCA_964346235.1 uncultured Bacteroidales bacterium
TAAGAAGGCGTCAAGAACAAGGCATGCGAGGCTTAAGTATCAGGAGTTTACTAGTTGTAAATGACTGGTGCTTAAGGTGAGCATAACGCAGTTATTGACGTTTTATTAAAACCACTATTTAGAATACCTATGCTTTGATATTCAAAATCACAGATCCCATTTCCTTTAACATGAAATTTAGCCCCGCCTTCCTGTAATATTTTTAATATATTGCAGGTTTTTATAAATAAAGAAGATCAGTATTCAATAATTTATACCATAATATTTTGAGCAAAAGCGGCATTATAAATCATTATATTACCGGCCTGATGGTTGTCTTCTTCATTCTGGTTGTCGGCATCATAATGGAATTATTTGTTCCGCTTCAATGGTATAACCAAATCCAGTTTCCCCTGAATGCGGAAATAGGCATTCTCTATATTTGCCTGCTTTTTATTATCCATGCATATTACAGAAGGAAAAAACCGGTAAAATGGCTGAGAAGCATCCCTGCTGCTGTCAGCGCCATCAGTTTGTTTACCTTGCTTTCCCTGATGATGGGATTTATACCTCAGTTCCATGATTCGGAGAGTAGTTCGTTGTTTCAGAAACTCGGACTAAACAGCATCCGCACAACCTGGTACTTTCTATTATCCGGGCTGTTTTTACTTACATCGCTTGGGCTGACCATCTTCAACCGGTTGAAGAAGTTCACTTTGAAGAATACCGGTTTTTTCATGAATCATTTCGGATTATTCCTGGTTATCCTGGCAGGCAGTCTGGGTTCAGCCGATCTGTACAGGCTGAGCATCAGGGTGCAGGAGGGGGAAACCAGCAATATTGGTTATGACCGGGATTCAAAAGCCTATGAGTTGCCTTTCAAAATCAGGTTGAAAGATTTTCAGATCGATGAATATAATCCAAAAGTAGCTTTCATCAGCAATCAGGATCGCAAAATCATAAAAGACCTAAAGCCCAATCCATTTGAAGTGTCTGCCAGTGAAGAAATTACGGTCGGATCCTTCAATATCACTGTGGAAAAATTCTATCCTCATGCCAAAATCAGTGAAGAAGGGTTAATCAATGTTGAAGATACCAGCAACACCTTTCCGGCCGTTATGCTGAAGGTGAATGACAAGAATACCGGTGAAACGAAATCGCAATGGATATCTTCAGGAAGTTATGAATTGCCGCCTGTGTTTATGAAACTGAATAAACAATATTCCCTGGCCATGATGAAGCCTCAGCCGAAGGAATATCGTTCATTGGTGACCATTTTTACGGATGGGGGCAGGCAAAGCCAAATTATTGAGGTAAATCAACCCGTAAAAATAAAAGGCTGGAAATTGTATCAAAGTGGTTATGACCAGCAGAAAGGAAAAGATTCTGAAGTAAGCATTTTTGAGGCGGTCCGGGACCCATGGTTACCGGTGGTTTATGCCGGACTATTCATGATGTTGCTGGGTGGTGTTTATTTATTGTGGATTGGAAAAGAAAAAAATCCGGTGAAAGAAGAAAACTTGAAAAACTAAGGGAATGTATTGGGTAAATTTTTCTGTCATTGTCATCATAACGATGCTGCTCTGGGTAACCGGGATTCTTTTTGCAGTGCTGAAGAAACAAACTGCTTGGAGGAATTATATCCTTCATTTTGCCATAGTTTCCGGAATCTCCCTGTTGGCAGGTTTTACCGTTTACCTCTGGATCATGCTTGAACGCCCTCCCCTGAGAACACTGGGCGAAACCAGGTTGTGGTATTCCATATTTTTAAGCATTATCGGGTACGTGTTATATCTCCGGTGGAAATATACCTGGTTGATCATCTATTCCCTTGCCATGTCTGCTCTCTTCCTTTTAATTAACGCGGCACACCCTGAAAATTACGACAAAACCTTAATGCCTGCCCTGCAAAGTCCCTGGTTTATCCCACATGTGATTGTATATATTATCGGTTATGCCTTTCTTGCGGCAGCCACCTTGACGGCCATCTGGGGACTGTTTAATTATTATAAAAAAAACAAAGCCCAAATAAAATTGAGTCTTGCTGACAACCTGATATACCTGGGCTTTTCCTTCATCACCTTTGGATTGATTTTCGGAGCCCTTTGGGCCAAGGAAGCATGGGGACATTATTGGAGCTGGGATCCCAAGGAGACGTGGGCATTTATCACCTGGCTGATTTATCTTATTTATATTCATATCCGCTATAAACATGCCTCCATGCAGCTCACCGCATTATGGATGATAAGCCTGGGATTTGTTATTTTGCTCATTGCCTGGTTTGGGATCAATTACCTGCCGGTAGCCAATCAGAGCGTTCATACCTATGGATAATAAGCAAATCACGCCCGTTAAATTCTTTTCGGCTATATCATGAGCCTGTCCATGCCAAAAACCCTTTTTGCCTGAAACAAAGCAGGTTTTCTTTTCACTGAAGTTTTTATAATTTAGCCCTGTAAAATTCATGATAAAACACCTATTGTGGAATGAAGCTTTCCATCATTATCGTCAATTATAATGTAAGGCATTTTCTCGAGCAATGCCTTCATTCAGTAAAGAAAGCCATTAAAAATACGGAAGCAGAGGTTTTTGTGGTGGATAACAATTCGGTGGATGGATCCAGTAAAATGGTAATGGAAAAATTCCCTGAAATACATCTGATTGAAAATGATAAAAACCTGGGCTTCTCCAAAGCAAATAACCAGGCCATAAAAAAAGCCAGGGGGAAATATATTCTGCTTTTGAATCCGGATACTGTGGTGGAGGAAGATACTTTTGAAAAATGCCTTGCGTTCATGGATCAGCATCAGGAAGCCGGTGGTCTTGGGGTAAAAATGATCGACGGCAAAGGAAATTTCCTGCCTGAATCAAAAAGGGCGCTGCCAACCCCTTCCGTAGCTTTTTACAAAATATTTGGCCTTACCCGTTTATTTCCGAAATCAAAGATATTCAGCAAATACCATCTCGGCTATCTAAACAAAGATGAAATCCATGCCATAGAGATTCTCCCTGGGGCATTTATGATGCTCAGAAAAGCCGTGACAGATGAAATCGGGATGCTGGATGAGAGCTTTTTCATGTATGGAGAGGATATCGACCTGTCATACAGAATCATCAAAGCCGGATATAAAAATTATTATTACCCGGAGGCAACCATCATTCATTATAAAGGAGAGAGCACAAAAAAAGGAAGCATCAATTATGTGATGATGTTTTATAAGGCCATGATCATTTTTGCCAATAAACATTTTTCCAGAAAGAATGCCGCCGTATTCTCGGTGCTTATCAACCTGGCCATATACTTCAGGGCTTTTATTGCCATCATTCACAGGGTCTTCAAAGCCTTGTTTTTTCCATTGTTTGACGCCATGCTCACCATAGGGGGATATTACTTTATCATACCGCAATGGGAAATGTTCAAGTTCGGAAGTCCGGATTATTATCCTGATAAACTGCTGTTCATGATCATCCCCATCTATACCTTTATTTGGATAATGGCTGTTTTCTTTTCCGGTGGATATGAAAAGCCTGTGAAAATCAGTAAGCATATAAAAGGGGTGCTGCTCGGAACCCTGATTATTCTGGTCTTTTATTCACTTTTGCCGGCAGATTACCGTTTCTCCAGGGCATTGATACTGATTGGAACCATCTCGGTGCTTCTCTCTACCCTGGGAATCCGCTATCTTATCAATGCACTCAAAATGGAAGGATTTGAACTGTCGTCAAGAAAAAAGAAAAGAATATTTGTGGTTGGAAACAAAGCGGAATGCATCCGTATTAAATCCATTATCAATCAGATTGATGTTAAATATGAAGCCATCGAGTTTATCCGGGTGACTGAGCAAAATGACGAGGATTTCTTTTCCGGAAATATTGAAGATATTCATGAGATGGCCAATATTGAAAAAATAGATGAGATTATTTTTTCCGGATCTGATTTGCCTTCCCGGGAAATCATCAACCTCATGCTCAATTTTGCCGATGAAAGGATTGATTTCAAGATTGCCCCGCCGGAAAGTCTGTCAGTTATCGGAAGCAATTCTATAAATACCGCCGGTGATTTTTATATTGTCAACTTAAATGCCATTTCCAAACCAAAAAATTTAAGAAACAAAAGATTTGTTGATTTCTTTTTTTCCTTTACTTTATTATTGCTCAGTCCGTTTTATATCTTTGTATTCAGAAATCCGTCCGGATTCTATAAAAATATGTGGAATATTTTAAGCGGCAAGCTTTCTTTTGTGGGGTATTATTTGCCTGAAGATGCCCTGCAGGAGCCTATTCCGAAAATAAAACAAGGAATCCTCAATCCCATGTATGGATTAGTCCGTAAAAAAAACAATCAGGAAATGATCGAAAAAATCAACTTAATTTATGCAAAAGACTATAAAACTTTTAATGA
>CAYFUP010000204.1:0-4376 GCA_964346235.1 uncultured Bacteroidales bacterium
GGAATAAGCTCAGGGTAAAGGTAAAACCCGGGGCTTATGACGAACAGGAATTGAGGATTAAAGGCAAAGGAGGAAAAGGATATAAAGATGGTGAGCCGGGAGACATCTATATTAAAATAAAGGTGGCACCGGATAATCACTTTGCCGTGAAAGGCAATGATCTTGTCAAAGAATTGCCGGTGGATTTATATACAGCCGTTCTCGGTGGAAAAGTTCAGGTGGAAACATTTGAAGGAAAAGTAAACCTGACCATCCCCAAAGGGGCTCAGTCAGGAAAGACCCTGAGATTGAAGGGGAAAGGCATGCCGGTATATGGCAAACCCGGAAGCCATGGGGATATGTTCATCAAATTAAAAGTGGTTATTCCGAAAGATTTGAGTAAGGAGGAAACCGATTTATTCAAGCAGCTGCAGGAAATTCGCAAGAACAGGCATGCTTATGATTATGCATAATCCCCTAATCTAACTCTTTTATCATTGGGTCTGAGAGGGCATCAAGAACAACTATTTAGTGATTCTAAGCTACAATTAAAATCTTTAAAAACAATGGTTTACACTTTTGTAGTGTATGTGAGAAAACATCAATAACTGCGGTATGCTCACCCTAAGCACCAGTCATTTACGACCAGTAAACTCCTGACACTTAAGGCTCTCATGCCTTGTTCTTGACGCCTTCTTAAAACCACTTAAGAATAATTAGGTAGTTTTCTTAGTGCCTCTGTTTATTCTGAATACAGCAGAGAATTATCCACATGAATCAGGTATTCGTTTATTTTCCCATCCTTCATTTTGAAGGTATTGGAAAAATAAACAGATAAATCCGTTCCGTTTTTTCTGGTGTAAGTTACCTTTCCATTGACAAAGGTAACATCCTGTAACTGCCATATTTCTAATCCATCATGCCGTATTCCGCCGATTGACTTAAAGAAGTTATCGATAAAATCTTTGATGTTTTTTTTCCCTTGTACAGTGGGCAGATTGGCAAATCTCAACAAAGCATCTTTATTCAGATAAGATGCAAATTCGTTGGCATCCATCCGGTCAATGGAATTGAATAAATGGATAAAATCATTTTTTTCCATGGGGATGTGTTTTAATTTTTTTAATCAACTTACAAGCAATTAGTAAACCAAATCAGATAAAGATGGTTTTCATGTTTTACATCATATGATTGGCATTTTGAAGGAGGTACTGGTCATGGTTGCGGATGGAAAGCATCCACAATATGGTTTATTTCCGGCTCGTGGTTTTTGAGAAAAATGCTTATAATATCAAAGCGGGCTTCCAGGTCGATTTGATGTTTTTCAATATAACTATTGGCGGCACCAATAATGATTTTTTGTTTTTTAAGGTTTACGGCATCTTCCGGGTCTCCATACAAGTCGTTTTTTCTCGATTTCACTTCAATGAAGACAATTTGGTTTTTATCCCTGGCAATGATGTCAATTTCCCTTTTAAAATGATACCAGTTTCTTTCCAGGATCTCATAACCTTTTTCTTTCAGAAATTGAATGGCCATGTCTTCATTCTTTGAGCCTATCCATCTCTTGTTCATAAGTTCAGAAATGAAATTCTCATTATAAGGAAAAATCTATTGTATCTCTGTTAAATACCAGTTTCCAGTTTTCACCAAAAATCATCGGAAAATTTGGGTGTTCATGACCGGCAGGAAAACCATAAATCACAGGATAGTGATAAACGGCAACATGTTCCTGGATGATTTCATAAGCATTTTTGCCAAAATCGTGGGTACTGTTTTTGAAATCTGTCATTTGTCCCACAATCAAGGCTTTTAAATTTTCAAGTTTTCCCTGCATTTTAAAATTCATGATCATCCGATCCAGGTGATAATAATACTCCCCGATATCTTCCAGGAACAAAATTTTGTCATCCGTCTTAAAATCAAAAGGGGTATTGTTAAGGCTGTACATCACGGATATGTTTCCTCCTGACAGTAAGCCCGAACAATTATCCGGTCTCTCAATAATAACCGGTGCGAACGAATAATGGATTTTCTCACCTGCTATTGCTTTTCGGATATATTCTATGGATTGTTTGTTTTCAGTTTTGTTTTTGAAAATATAAGCCATTGGTCCATGAATGGTCTGAATATTCAGGTGATTATTGATGTAGGCATGCAATACACTGATGTCGCTGAAACCGATCAACCATTTGGGATTATGGATAAATTTGGAAAAATCCAGTTTATCAATAATTCGGATGGTACCATAACCACCCCTGATACAAAAAATGGCTTTTATATCAGGGTTATCAAGCATTTCTTGCAGATCCGCTGCCCTTTCTTCATGAGTCCCCGCAAAAGAATTGTAGGTATTATAAATGCGCTTGCCCAATACAATTTCATAATTCCAGTCTTTGAATTGCCTGATGGCTGATTCAACAAGTGATTTATTTATTCTTCCTGCCGGTGCAACAAATCCTACTTTATCCCCGTTCTCCAGGTATTCCGGTTGCTGATAATGGTTCATCATGAAAATTTAACAGATTTCAATTCTCAAAATTCTGGTTATCTTTGCGACAATTATTTTGACAATGTAAATATACACATTCTGTAGCAAAGTGCGGGTGCTGAAATGACATTGAATTTGAGTGAGCCGGTATTTATTGACCGGATTTTCTTATTTTTAAGTCGTGGTCGTTAAACAATGATAAAAAACATACCAATTAAATATGCCTGAATTTAAAAGATATCTTGTAACATCGGCATTGCCTTATGCCAATGGGCCGCTTCATATTGGACATATTGCAGGTGCATATTTGCCTGCGGATATATATGTCCGCTACCTCCGGCTAAAAAATGAAGATGTGGTTTTTATTTGTGGTTCTGATGAACACGGGGTTCCCATCACCCTTCGCGCCAGGAAGGAAGGCGTCCATCCCCAGGAAGTGGTGGATAAGTTTCACAAAATCAATAAAAAAGCTTTTGAGGATTTAGGAATTGCTTTCAATATTTATCATCGAACATCGGATGAGATTCATCATCAGACAGCAGCTGATTTCTTTAAAAAATTATATGATAAAGGGGAACTGATAGAAAAGGAAGAGGAGCAGTTTTTTGATGAGGAAGCTGAACAGTATCTGGCGGATAGGTACATCACCGGAACTTGTCCGAAATGCGGCTTTGAAAATGCTTATGGCGATCAGTGTGAAAAATGTGGTTCAAGCCTGAGTCCGGATGAACTGATTAATCCCCGTTCCGCCTTGAGTGGGAATAAACCTGTATTGAGGAAAACCAAACATTGGTATTTGCCCCTGGACAAATATCAAAGAGAATTTTTGGAGGAATGGATATATTCTCATCAAAAGGATTGGAAAGCAAATGTATTCGGACAATGCAAATCATGGTTGGATCAGGGGCTACAACCAAGGGCTGTGACCCGTGATTTGAAATGGGGTGTACCCGTTCCTTTGCCTGAGGCTTCAGATAAGGTATTATATGTATGGTTTGATGCCCCCATAGGATATATTTCCGCTACAAAAGCCTGGGCAGAGGAAACAGGAAATGACTGGAAAAAGTACTGGCAGGATGAAGAAACCAAACTGGTTCATTTTATCGGGAAAGACAACATTGTATTCCATTGTCTCATCTTTCCTGCCATGCTAAAGGTCCATGGTGATTTTGTAATGCCGGACAATGTGCCCGCCAACGAATTTCTAAACCTTGAAAGCAACAAGCTGTCCACCTCCCGTAACTGGGCTGTATGGGTGCATGAATACCTCACAGATTTTCCGGGAAAACAGGATGCGTTGAGATATACCTTATGCGCCAATTTTCCTGAACAAAAAGATAACAATTTCAGTTGGAAAGATTTTCAGGATAAAAACAACAATGAACTGCTGGCCATTTTAGGAAACTTTGTGAATCGTGCGTTGGTGCTCACAAGTAAATATTATAACGGACAGGTTCCTGAACCTGAACCATTTAATGATTTTGATAAAGCGGTGATTGAAGAGATGGCCAGTTATAAAGACAGAGTAGAAAAAACCATTGAAAACTTTAAATTCAGGGAGGCCCTGAAAGAAGCCATGAATTTGGCCAGATTGGGTAATAAATACCTGGCTGACACCGAACCCTGGAAAATTTATAAAACTGACGAACCACGGGTAAGAACCATTTTGTATTTGGCTTTACAGATGACGGCAAATCTTTCTGCCATTCTTGAGCCGTTTATTCCATTTACCGCCGAGAGGCTGCGCAACTTTTTGAACATTGCCAGAATAAACTGGATTAATATTTCTTCCCACCAGAATCTTGCGGTAGGTCATCAAGTTAGGAAACCTGAGCATTTATTCGATAAGATTGAAGATGAAACCATTGATGCCCAGGTAGAAAAATTGGGTTCATCAGAAAAGGAA
>CAYFUP010000205.1:0-4293 GCA_964346235.1 uncultured Bacteroidales bacterium
AGTGGTGAAGAAGTATATACCATTGCCATCACCATGCAGGAATTTATCAATCTGCATCCTGAATATGATTATCATATATTGGGAACGGATATTTCTAATGAAATTCTTAATAAAGCCATGGCAGGAATTTATAAAATGGAAAAAACCGATCCGGTACCCATGGAAGTTAAAAAGAAGTATTTCCTGAAAAGCAAAAATAAAATCAATCCCACGGTGAAGGTAATGGCGAGCTTAACCAGCAAGACAGCGTTTCGCCGGCTGAATTTTATGGATGACCATTATCAAATCAACGACATGTTTGATATGGTTTTTTGCCGGAATGTGCTGATTTATTTTGAGCGGGAAAACCAGGAGAAGGTCATCAATAAGATCTGTTCGCACCTGAGAACCGGCGGGATATTTTTCCTGGGCCATTCAGAATCCATTATGAATATGGAGGTACCTCTGAAGCAAATAAGGCCCACGGTGTTTGAGAAAATTTAAGATTCATGAGCATGAGGCATTCATGATAGCAGCGTTTTTAAAAATGATGAAATCATGAATATTTTAGCTGATTAATGAAAACCAACATTCAGGAATATGAAAAGGGTATTAATCGTAGATGACAGTTTGTTTGTCCGGGAACAGCTGAATCAATATATAAAAGATGAAAACAGGTATCATACGGAATTGGCTGAAAATGGACTGGAAGCATTCAGGATGCATAAAAAGAATCCTTACGATATTATCATCACAGATATGGTGATGCCCGAGATGGAAGGTATTGAACTCATAATGAAAATTAAAAAGGAATTTCCAGAAACGAGAATCATTGCCATGTCCGGTGCGAATCCACTATACCGTAAAATGGCCCTTAAAGTCGGCGCTGACCTTGAACTTGAGAAGCCGATCAGTCAGAAGACCATCAACAAAGCAATACATATTTTATCAGAATACCAAACAAGCAAAACCACAGACAAATATGATTAGGAATGAAAACATATCAGGTTACACTTTGGAAGAGGAGAACAAAAAGCTGAAGCAGGAGTGTGAGCAGTTGAACAGCCAGCTTAAAAGGGTCAATGAAAAACTGAAAGAATCGGAAAAGTTTAAATCGAATTTCATTGCCAATGTGACCAATGAGCTTATCAATCCTTTCACGTCCATTGTCGGATTGTCAAAAACCATATTATCCGTCAGAAAAGAACAATGGAAGAGGGTCATATCCATGGTTGCACTCATACATGCTGAGGCATTTGACCTTGATTTTCAGTTAAGGAATTTGTTTTATGCGGCCAAGATAGAATCAGGGGATGAAATTCCTGAATCCATCAGGATTGATGTCATCGATTTTATAAATAACCTGAAAGATTCATTTAAATATGTTATCAAAAAGAAAAAATTAACCCTGGAAATCAATAATCAAGTGAATGATGATGGGGAAGCATTATTGTTTAAAACCGATCCGGATAAATTGAAACTGATTCTGACCAATCTCATAAAAAATGCCATTACATTCAGCTATGAGAACCAGGTGATTGAAATAAATACCTGGACTGAGTCAGAAATGCTCAAAATCGCTGTAAGGGATTATGGAAAGGGAATAAGCAAAGAACAGCAAAAAGAAATTTTTGACCGGTTTAAAAGACTGGATAACAGTATAAATTCTATTGACAGGGGGAACGGATTAGGGCTTTCCGTGGTAAAATCATCGCTGGAAATCCTAAACGGAGAAATTGAGGTAGAAAGTGAACCTGAAGCGGGAGCTACCTTTATTATATCTATCCCTGAAAATGAAGATAATCCCTCAGGATTTGCAGAAGATAGCGATGAATTATTTTTCGAGGAAGAAGAGGAAATTTTTTAAATTCATGCAATGACTTCATACCCTGATTATAAAAACACTCATTTTCTTTATCCCGGGGCAATATTTGCCCATACCAAGCCTTATCAGGTCACGACTGTTTTAGGTTCCTGTGTGGCCGTTTGCCTTTATGATCCCATCCTTCAAATCGGGGGGATCAACCATTATATGCTTCCTTTGTGGAACGGACAGGGACTGGCATCTCCGAAATACGGTGACATTGCCTTAGAAAAACTAATCGAAAAAATGGTGTCAATTGGAGCCAGAAAGAGCAGAATGAAAGCGAAGGTATTCGGAGGCGCTGAAGTGCTTCAGGATCATACCTCGCAATTTAACATAGGCAAAAAAAATGTCAATTTGGCTTATCAATATTTGGAACAAAATAACATCCCAATCGTAGCAAAAAGTATTGGTGGAAATATGGGTAGAAAGATTTTCTTTTGCACAGATGCCGGCTCAGTCAGGCAAAAAATGATCCATAGTTCCCGAATTGAAAAACCAGCATAAATCTAAAAATGGTATAAAAATGATGCAATACAATTGGGAGAAGTTCACAGTTTTAGTGGCAGAAGATTATGAACCAAGCTATCAGTTTATCTATGAATTTCTTGCCCTTACAAAAATTAAGATATTATGGGCAAAAGACGGTCATGAAGCCATTGACCTGTCCAAGAAAAATAAAATTGACATCATCCTGATGGATATCAAGATGCCAAAATTATATGGCCATAATGCCTTAATGGAAATAAAAAAGCACCATGGCAAGATTCCGGCTATTGCCACGACCGCTTATGCCACAAAAGAATACGAAAAGATGTGCTATGAATCAGGATTTGATAATTATATAGCGAAACCGATTGATATCAATAAGCTCTTTAAAGTTATGAGTGAATATTTGAATTGAGCGGGGCAAGCATATTATTTGGAAAGCTTTTTGTGAAAAAAAAGAAAAAAATACTAATTGTAGATGATTCTGCCGTGGTAAGACAATCATTGGTATCCATCATTGAAGAGGATGACAGGCTTGAAGTGATGGGAACTGCCTCAGACCCTTATATGGCGGCAAAAAAAATACAAAAAAATGTTCCGGATGCCATTACCCTTGATATTGAAATGCCCAGAATGGATGGCTTGACATTTTTAAAGAAAATCATGTCACAGCATCCCATGCCGGTCATTGTGATTTCGAGTCTGACGGCCAAAGGCACTGAAACTGCAATGAAAGCATTAGAGTATGGGGCATTGGAGATAATTACCAAACCCCATTACAGCTCCAAACAATTCATTGAAGAATCCAAAATTAAATTATGTGATGCCATTTGCGCAGCTGCCTCCTCATCAGTCAAGCGGAAAAACTTTCATGAGCCTAAGTTCAATGTAGAACCCAAATATACTGCAGATGCCGTAATACCGGTGAACCTTAACAGAAGCATGATCAAGACCACCGATATGGTGGTTTCTGTAGGTGCTTCTACCGGTGGCACCGAAGCCCTGACTGTTTTTTTGAAGCAAATGCCCATCGACAGTCCGGGAATCATCATCGTCCAGCACATGCCAGAACAGTTTACCCGTTCGTTTGCCAACCGGCTGAATGATGTTTGCCAGATAACGGTGAAAGAGGCCAAAAACGGTGATTCAGTGATCAGGGGCAGGGCGCTTATTGCTCCTGGCAACTATCATATGCTGCTGAATAGAAGTGGTGCCAGGTACTATGTTGAAATAAAAGAAGGCCCGCTGGTTAATCGACACAGACCATCTGTGGACGTGCTTTTTCGATCGACAGCCAGGTATGCAGGGAAAAATGCAGTGGGCATCATCATGACCGGAATGGGGGCTGACGGGGCACAAGGTTTGCTGGAAATGAAAGAAGCCGGTGCCAAAACAATCGCACAGGATGAAAAAACCTCGGTCGTTTTTGGCATGCCTCATGAAGCGATTAAACTTAATGCAGCCCAGAAAATTTTACCTATCCATCATATTGCTTCGGAAGTAATAAAAAACACCATTAAAGCATAAATGATTGATAATAAACGATAAGATTCGGTGTTTATAAATTTTTTTTGTTCATTGTTTTTTTGTTCATTGCTTTCTTTTTTTCAAGAATGTGTATATTCGCTGAAAGAATTTGTTTTTGTTGTTTGCGAGTGTTCTGGACGGAAACTAATTATTTATTTACTTATATGTCAGAAAATTATTCAATGAATAAAGGCACCCGGTTGGTGTTTTATACCTTCCTGATTTCGCTGATTATCCCTTTGTTAGGCATAATCATTGAGATTGGTGCCCATGACCTTGGCTTTTCCATTTCTTCTATTTTTAAAGTCCACGAGCTCAATAAATCTTTATTACTGCTGGATTTCATTCCTGTATTATTGACTGTCATGGCCGTCTTGGTCAATGGTTATTTTGACAAAATGGATGACGAAAAGCAAATGATGAAGGAAAAGCAA
>CAYFUP010000206.1:0-4247 GCA_964346235.1 uncultured Bacteroidales bacterium
CGTTTTCTTAGAACCACAATTAAAAACTTCAAAAGCCTTGAAAAAACAATACATCTGTCCAAAATGCGGTGGGTTTTTGCGGGTCGGAGAAGATATCATCTTCATGATACGAAACAATGAAAAACAAAATCAGGATTTCAGTCAACCTTAATAATAAAAATGATCGGTACAGAGGAGGATGACCATTATCAAGACATAATAATTGATGTATTTGAAATATTTCACGGGCTGAAAATCGTCGATTTTTCTTAATAGCAATCTGAAAAAAAGAATTACCAGCACCATGGATGATATTATAATGCCCGCACCGGAGATGAAGGAACTGACCACATCAAAAACAGGCAGCAGGATACTGATTAAGCCGGTCAGCAATATCCAAATAAAAACATTTTTGCGAATCTGATATTCTGAAAGGATATTCTTGAGATTTGGGAAACCTGCGCTTCTGTAATCATCGGAAAACTTCAGGGCCAGCAGCATAAAATGAGGCACCTGCCATATAAAGAAAAACAAGGCCATCATTCCTGCACGCACATCAAATAAATTGCCCCCCGCACTCACCCAACCGACCAGCGGTGGTATGGCGCCTATCAGCGATCCTGGTATAACAGCCCTGGCCGTATATCTTTTTAATAAGGTATATACCCCATTGTACCAGATAAGCGCCAACCAGCCAAGCACCAGACTGACCATGCCGGAAAAAACATACAAAATGACTGACCCGGTAAGTAATTCTGAGGCGGCTATGATGATCGAATGGTTTAACGATATTCGCTTCGACGGCAATGGCCTCGACATGGTTCTATTCATCCGTGCATCGTATTCTCGCTCCTGTATATGATTGATGACTGAAGCTCCGCAGGCAAGCAAAAAAATACCGATGGTCGGATATATCATCCCTGTCTCAAAACCATGGCTGTATAAAACGTATCCGGTAATGGTGGTTATCCCTACTGCAAATGTTATTCGAATTTTATTGATTTCAAAAAATAAAGAAATATTTTTTTCAATAGGATGATTCATGGATTATATTACGCTCAATGTTTTATGTCAAACGCCAGTTAAATTTTCGATAATTAATGTAAGCCATCACGGAAATAACTGTTAAAACAGCAACCGTATAATAAACAAAATCCGGTATTGGCAAAGGATCACCTTTGGCATAGGAATGCAGGCCACTTAAATAATAATTAACTCCAAAATACGTCATAATAACGGAACTAAATCCGAATAGCGCCAATAAATTAAATGCAAATATACTTTTTATTCCTGGTATCATCCTCATATGAGCAATAAAAGCGTAAACCAGAATGGTGACCAATGCCCAGGTTTCCTTCGGATCCCATCCCCAATATCTCCCCCAGGATTCATTGGCCCATACCCCTCCAAGGAAGGTACCGATGGTCAACATGTAAAGTCCCGCAATTAAAGTCATTTCAATAATATGGGTTAGCTTATGAACCTGGGTGTTTATGTTCGACTGATTATTTCCGGATACAAAAAGGATGGTGATCAAATTTACCAATGCCATTAAAGCACCCAAGGCCAGAAATCCATAACTGGCTGTGATGATGGCTACATGAATCACCAGCCATACCGATTTTAGAACGGGCACCAGCGTGGTAATTTCCGGATCCATCCAGCTCAGGTGCGCCACATGAAGGATCAGCGATGCCAGGATGGCTGTGACGGCAAGCGCAATCCTGGACCGGGAAGCAAATAGCAGTCCGGCTAGAACCGTAGCCCAGGAAATATATGTCAGTGCTTCATAACCATTACTCCAGGGTGCATGTCCCGCAATATACCATCTCAATCCCAGGCCTGCTCCATGAATGATAAAAACAATGGTAATCAGAATAAAGCCTGAAGTAATAATGCCCCTGAAGTGATAGGCAGGTTTTAATATCCTGATAAATAAAAATATCAGCATGACCAAGCCGATTAATCCATACAGATAGGAAATCCTTTCAAAAATATAGGCTTTGTTGTACCATAATTCTGCTTTCTGCTTAAAGTCAGAAGGAATAACCTCTTCGCCAAACCTTTCCTGGAATACTGAAATATACCCGAGGTATTTTCCGGCATCTTCCCAATTGCCTGAATGAATCCCTTCCAATACCCCATTAAAATACAAATCATCAATGTTAGAGACAAATACTGAATCTTCCGATGTTAACGCTTGGGCCGCATCGCCGGGAGCAAACCATTCGTTGTTCTCATCCTTTGGCCTGGGAAAAATCTTCAGTATTCGATTGGAAAAAATGAGGTAACAGATATTCACCCGCTCATCCACCCTAATAAGCTCATTATCAAATTTATTCCGATATGCCGGTTTTTTTCTGTATGCCTCCTGAACCATGGAAGCGAGTACATAATTTTGCTTGTTTCCGGGACGTATAAAATCCCTGAAAGCCGCATAATCTGATGTTAATCCCAGGTAATCTTTGATTTGATCATTGCCTACTTTGATGAGGGGTACATCCTGCCAGAATTTTTGTTGGACCGACATTCCCAGGACTACCTGATCGCTGGACATACCGTAAATCTGACTTTTCCTGGATATTTTTCTCAACAATTCAGCGTTCAGTGTATTAAGCGGTTTAATCCTTCCATTGTTGTCCTGCACCAGGAGCTTTCCGAATTCCCGCGCATGCATTTTATCTACCCTGTTTCTTTCTAGCGAATCCCTCCATTCATTTCCATGGACAGCTCCCAGGGAAAACAAAATGGAAAAAATCAGTAAAATGGTGGTTTTATTCCTTGTCATTCTTTGCAAATATTGAAAACGGCTGTTTTTATTGAACAGGCTCAACAACATGCCAAGTGTAAGCATAAGGTAACCGGCATATGTGACCAAGGTACCCCATAAATCCCGGTTTACGGATAACACTGTGCCTTTCTCATCCTGATCATAGGAGCTTTGATAAAAACGATAGCCTTTGTATTTCAATACATTGTTCATAAAAATCCTTTCTTCCGATGAATAGTCATTACGGGTATCAATCAGGGATATTTTACTCTCAAACCAGGAAGGACTGTCAGAACCGGGGTAATGCTCCACGATAAATTCATTGAGCCGCAATGAAAATGGCAACTGTCTGGGTAACGAACCATAGGTAAAAAGGAAACTTTCCTGTCCCAGGTTAATTTGCTTTGGACTGCCAAGATAATTTGGCTTGCCGGTGACATAAAACGTTTTCGTCTTTTCACCTTTGCTTGCACTAAACACTATCGCATCAGGCAAGTTACCATTGTTTTCATGGTGAACAGGTTTCAAAGAAGCAGAAGGCCAGTAGTTGCTTAACACAAAGGATTGTTCTCCTATCTTGTACAACTTTTTAACTTCAAGGGGATGGGACTTATGTTTAACCAAAGTAATACTGCTCCAGTCAGACTTATTGATGATCTCCATATCATGATCAGCCTGTATGAATAAACTGTCATTTACCGGATATATAACAAGCTGCGCACGTTCATCCGGCCATTTTTGATTGTCATCGGAGAGCATAAAATTCCATTGCCCAATATTTTGATACTGGTCTTCATTAAGATATATACTTTCTCTACCCCTGTCACCAGGTATGATTAATTGCACAATCCCCCTTTGGCTGTCATCATTTACCGGCATCTGCATCGCATTGGAAATAAAACGGGTACTGTTTATTTTCCATGGCTCTTCACTGGTGCCAATGGATGTTGAAATGCTGTTTTCTGATAATTCAGACATTAAAAGTGGATGAGAATAAATAATCTTTCGATTTTCATCATTATTGGTAATTTGCAGAAAGGCCTTGTTGGATAAATAATAGTTGCTCTTCTCACCTTCCCTGATGTGCATCATGCCCTCAAAACCAATAAACCGGGTGATACCGGCACCCAGGATAATAAAAACAAAAGCCAGATGAAACAAAAAAACAGTTAGTTTTCTTTTCTGGTACAGCCTTCTTAAAATGATGTTGCCCAACAGGTTAATGATTATAAGGATCAGCAACAATTCAAACCAGGTGGCATTGTAAACAAGATATTTGGCCGCATTGGTGCCAAAGTCATTTTCAATAAAAGTGGCTGCACCAATGGATATGGCAAAAATTATAATGAGCATGGCCATTAAGCGCATTGAAACAATAAAATCCAGCACTTTAAAGATGATTCTTTCCATATATAATCATTTAGTTGGCACAAAATTAAAGAATAAATATTAATTTAGACTCATTATAAATAGATAAACAATAAAGTATCTTTATTTA
>CAYFUP010000207.1:0-4210 GCA_964346235.1 uncultured Bacteroidales bacterium
CCTTGTTCTTGACGCCTTCTTAGAACCACTTTAGAATAATTTGTTAGTTTTCTTAGTTTCACTAGTTAATGACAAGCACTTTGGTCATTCTGGTTTCTGAGCCATCATCATTTGTGCAAAAAACCAGGTAAACGCCGGTGCTTACCTTTTTACCGTCAAGATTTTTTGCGTACCAAATGGCCTGACCGCCCTGAGATGTGGTTTCATATACCAGGTTACCGGATATGTCAGTTATCTTAACATTTGAATCTTCAATTAACCCTTTGATGATAACCGGTCCGTTATAATCCTGCCTCACCGGATTGGGAAATACATATGTTTTGCCGGTATATGAACCGGCTTCTGTTGCCGTTCCACGATAAGAGATTAATCCCTTCGTAGTGGCGATAAATACTTCACCGGACTGCCCATCTATTTCAATATCATAGATGTTATTATCCAACAGGGGACTGTTTTCAAAACGAAAATGCTGAATCTCACCAAGTCCGTCTTCCGAAAACAAATATGCTCCTGAACTCCGGGTACCAAACCATTTCCGGTTGGCTCCGTCTATGGCAATATCAGTAATGGTCTCTGTTTCCAGCAACCTGTCGGCAATATTGGTTCCATCATTTCTGGGTATTAAAATCGAACTGGCATAAAAGCCTTCCTCGTCGAATACATTTTCCGGGTTATAATATACATAAACCCCTTCATTGGTTCCAACCCATATGTAACCATCTTTATCTTCCGCAAGGGAATAGACATCACTGGATATAAGTTTCTGATCCTGATCGCGTACCTGGATGATTTTATACCTGTCGTCCTCTTTGTTTTCAATGGTCCCATTTTCATCAAAAACCAATATTCCGCCCATGGTATTGGCTGTTTGCGCAATGGCCCATTTATGGTTAGTCCTGGTAACAATCATATCTTTCATAACGAACCTGTCAATTTTATCCCCGAGATCATAGCCTGTCCAGTCTCCATTAGTTTTCCTGACTGACAATAGGTGGCTGACATTAGAATTTGTCACCCATAAATTATCCTTATTGTCCAAAGCAACCGATCCAATCCGGTAATAGGGAGTATTCGGTTCCAGGGCACTTTGCAACGGATGGTTGGTATAATTATCTTTCCCAAAGCTTTCAATAATCTTGTCCTGCTGTATCTTAAACAAGCCCTTACCCCAGGAAGCAACATATAATTGATTGTCATCATCCGGAACCTGTAAAACCTGAACAAAATCATACCAGGTTTCTGAAAAACGATAATTTTTCCACTGCCCATCGGTAAAATGATATAACTCCCCCCGGTACCATAAATTATGGTTCTTCCCCTGATTATTCCCTTTAATCCCTCCGCCGGTCATCCATACTTCTCCCTGGTTAATATACAGGGAATAAGCATGATTATTGTAAGGCCCTTCAGGGTAATAGTTACTGGCGGTTCCATTCTGAAGCTTAATTAATCCATTCCTGTCATCCGCCACCCAGATAATGCCGTCTTTATCCATTTGCACATCCATTGGAAAAGCCCCCACTTCCTCCATGTCCTCATCAACATCCTTAAATGTTTCATTTACCTGATATGAATTGACCCTTTCCATCAAACGGTTGTTTTCATCAAATACGAATATCTCATAAGCATAGGCTATCATGAGTCGGTTATTAACCTCCCTGAGGTTTCTGACTCGTTGTCCGTTACCTGTGTTAAAAAACCTCCACCGGTTGTTTTCATGATAGAATATGGAATCCCTGCTATTCCCTTTATTGACCATGTAAAGCCTGCTGCCAATCCACTTTGCATTGGAAAAAGGTTGATTAAAATTGGGCACATCTTGTATTCTTTCCCAGTTTCTGTAATCCAACAAATTAGGATTTGAAATATTGGCCTGATACACCCCGTTTTCAGTGGCTGCTGTGATAATGGCATCTCCAATAGCTATGTCATTCACAACAATGTTTTGTCCATCCTGACCGATTTTGTAAGTGGCTTTAACCTCAAGGTTTTGATAATCAAATACCACGATGCCAAAACCGCAGGAAAGATAGGCCAGGGAATTATAGAAGGTGATGTTGTTGATTGATTTACTGCCAAACAGAAGTTTATTCTTGATCTCCTCATAATTGGATATCTGGTTATCCTCTATGATGTCTATGTTTCCGTTCGCATAGCCAATGATACTAAGGTTTTCTGAAGGCAGGCTTTCTATGGCTGAAATATTGAAATCGCTCAGGCCATTGAGCTTAGAAATCTTACTTAGACTGTTTTCTAAGACATTATATATAAATAATCCCCTTTCAGTCACACAATATAACTCATTATCTATCTTGCTGAGCTGCTTTACATTTCGATAAGACAAGTGTTCCCGCCAGCTGCCTGCCTTAATTTGAGCTTCCACTGGCAAGTAATTGAATACCAATATAAAAAATATGATAAAAAGATAAAGCCTTCTCATTAAAAAAATTTCTAATATAACTTGTAATGATAATGGATTATTATTTTAAAACCATTATTCCTTTGCCCTTACATGTAACTCTTTTGCAAGTTATTCTTTGTTTTGCATATATCTATCTGATATACTGAGGACTAATAATTCTCATTTAAGAAATTTACCAGTTTTTTAATGGCTTTGCTCCTGTGACTGATTTCATTTTTATTGTTCAAATCCATTTCAGCAAATGTTTTATCATGTCCTTCGGGCAGAAATACCGGATCATATCCGAACCCTTGATGACCCTTTTTTATGGTAGTGATGGATCCATTAACGATGCCCTCAAACAAATACTCTCTTTCATCTATTATCAGGGCAATAACAGTTCTGAACCTTGCCTTTCTGTTTTCTTTCCCTTTAAGTTCGCTGAGAAGTTTATCCATATTGTCTTCCGGTTTTTTGCCTAACCCTGCATACCTTGCGGAATATACACCAGGACTGCCATTCAGTGCTTCCACCTCTAATCCTGTATCATCGGCAAAGGAATGGATTTTAAATTTATCATGAATAAACTTTGCTTTTTGCAAAGCATTTTCCTCCAGGGTTTCATAATCTTCCGGAATATCTCCCTGGAAACCGATATCTTTTAAAGACATCAATTGAAACTTTTCCGGCAGTAAATTGCTTATCTCTTTGGCTTTGTTTACATTATTGGTAGCAAATACTATATCCATTTGTAATATGATTTTTTGGTTCAAATATTATAAGTTCTGGCATCTTATTTATACGAGATAAATTTTATGTTAAACGAATGTTTTTCAAACTATTAATCAATATTATTTTGAACTTATGTGTTTCAATTACCGATGGAGCCCTCATGGTTATCTCATCTCATTTTGTGAACGGGGGTTAATGAGGGGTTCATACAGAATGAACCCTTCTGTTTTTTGTCCAAATATAAAAAAATCCATATTGCGTGAAAATTACTAAAAATCAGGAAATTTTTGTTAATAACTGCCTTATTTATGAACAATTAGAAATTGCTCTACTTGTAACAATTTGATTTACAAAGCATATAATTTTCCTGATTTCTGATGTTTTAAATGTAAACCTACAAGTCCTACTGACAATGAATAATTTAGTACCTTACATCTAATATTCTTGCATTATTACAACAAAGCGGACTGGTAGGCGAAGAAAAAGGCGGTTTGTATATTTCAATTGAAATATACAATTCCCGGTTTACCAGTATGTTTGTTACATCAGCAGTTATGATATGGATGCCACCGAGTTGCATGAGCTGCACAAGCAACGTTCTACCAGTGAATTTTGCAATGAGCGAGTCTAATCAAAACTTGTTTTGAATTGACGAGGGAAGATGCAAAATCTGTATAGCAAAACATGGATTGAGCAGGTAAAAGGGCATGTGATGGCAGGGGAAACATTAACCGATGATTTCTGGGAAAATGATATACTCTGGCAATTATTTCAGAAGTCGAGAGCAGAATGGAGCTTGCTCCAATTATGCCGAGACGAAGAAATAATCAGCGAAGCTAATTAAGTGTCTTTGCTTACAACATCTCGGTGATGATGCGCCAAAAGAAAAGCAAGTTTAAACAACAGGAACATCGTAGTTTTATCGATTGGTTTATTTCTGTACCCGTAAAAATGACCAGGAGTGGGCATCAAACTGAACTTAAAATGTATGAACATCATTTTTATAAAGCCGACTGGCAAGAGCTTGACATGCTCATCTAAGCGGCATAAAAACAAAGAAAGGAGGTAAATATGAAA
>CAYFUP010000208.1:0-4110 GCA_964346235.1 uncultured Bacteroidales bacterium
TGGCGGGCTTGAGGCGATTGTTTTAAAAACGCCTTAAGACTTGCAGAGGATATTCATTGTCATGATTCACTGAGTCCCCATAGGTGATCAGAATGGTGTCTTTTTCATCCCATTTACTGGCGGGAGACCTGACATCCTGTTTATTAATTTCTATCAGTCGTACAAACTGTTCGACCTGTTCATCTGAGATATCATTTTTATAAACAGATTTCAGTCTGTTTTTCATTTGCATGTATAGCGCTGTCGAACTGTCCATATGATAAATGTTTATCGAATACGCCCTATTTCATTGATTATCTAGCTCAACGGCTTCATGAAATTTTTCAAGAAAATCAGGTATCGCGCTGCTGATTCTTTTCCAGCTCGGAATGAAAGATGTTTGCATGGGATTGGACAGGAAGTCCATTCCTGCGTTGTAAATGTTTTGGGCAAACAAATCGATGGTCTCTTCTTCAATATGAAAATCCACATCCAGTCCATTCATGATGGCATCAGCATGATATTGTTCAAGCAAATCCAGGGCTATCCTGTAATAGGTTGCTTTCGCCGAGCGAAAAGTTTCTGCAGTAAAGACAACGCCATTGGTAGCCAGTTTTCTGAAAATGGATTTGGCTATATCTACACTCATTTTTGACAGGCCGGCCTGGGGATTATCCAGTGATATGGGTTGATGTTTATGATCATAGCGGTCGGCGATTTCTACCTGGCAGATCCGGGCTTTCGAATTATTTCTTTCGACTTCTGAGAGAATACCGATTTCAAGTCCCCAGTCACTGGGAATCCGTATGGTTTTGATAACATCAGCCCGCATGGAAAATTCACCTGCAAGAGGATAGCGGAAGCTATCAAGGTATTCGATGAACTCCAGGGAACCAAAAATTTTTCTGAGGGTGCGCATCAAAGGATAAAAAAGCAGTCGCACCACCCTCCCTCTTAGTTTTTCCTCATTGGCCCTGTAATAGTACCCTTTACAGAACCGGTATTTAAAAATGGGATTAACGACGGGATAGAGCAGGCGGGTTAACAAAGAACGGTCATACGTAATGATATCAGCATCATGGAGGGCAATGGCTTCAGACTTCTCGGAAGCTATGAGATATCCAAAACAGAACCACGCATTCCGACCTTTACCAATTTCATAAGGCGATAACTTGTTTTCAATCAAAATATCGTTTAATTGATTCAACCTGGGTCCGTCATTCCACAATAATCTGTGATGCTGAGGAAGTTGATTAAAGAAATCGGTAGCCCGCTTAAAATCTTTTTCATCAGCCCTGTCCAGTCCGATGACAATTTCATTGAGGTATTTTACCTTTTTTAATTCTTCAACGATTCGGGGCAGTGCAGTTCCGTCCAATTCCGAAGCGAGACATGGAATCACCAGTCCAATAGGCCGTTCTTTGGCAAATTCAACCATTTCTTCTTCCAGTTCTTCATTGGTGCGAAGCCGCAAATTGTGGAGGGTGGTAACCAATCCGTTTTGAAAAAAATCTGCCATGGTTTATTATTTTTTATAGCTGAGCATCTTTGTGAAAATTCTATCAATCAATGGGTTTAGTTTTTCTGCAATGATAGCATGATCAAGTTTTTCATGCAAATTTTTGATGTTATAATGAATCATTTCATTACGTTTTTTCATATCGGTTAATACCGAATATGCTTCATCGATGATTTCATCGTTCAGGGTTCCGTTTTCTACCGCAGGCAACTTAAAACCAAGATGCTCGATATCTTTTTTATACACATCGTATTTATTAATGAATACGGGCAATCCCATGGATATCATTTCAAGCAGGTTATTGCCATATCCTTCCACTTCACTGAAATAGGTGCCGATGCCACCTACAGAAGCAATAATGGAAGGGATTTCCTTGAATTTGTAATATTTTTTATCCACAATAATGTCCCGGTGTGTCAAAATATTGTTTTCACCAAATATGAGCAGAAAATGAGCATCAGGGTTTTTCTCCAACATTTTATTTTTATAGTCAACCAGAAATTTTTTATAATCCACTTCCTCATCCCCGGAATGACCGCTAACCAAAACGGCAAAGCATCGTACCAGTCCTTGTTTTTTATACTTTTTATCCAGTTTAAAGGCAAAGTCGATGGCCTTTTCAATATTTTTTCGTGGCACGACCCGGGTATGCTGCAACAGAATTACCGTATCCTCAATACCGAATCCTCTTTTATCCAGCTCATCCAGCAAGCCTACATCGCGAAAGAAAGTGTCATTATAATTATCCTGTTCCGGATAAATTAATTTATCGCTGTTCCAGTCCCGTTCTCTCCAGTCCCACGGTATCTCACATGTATTCGGAATAATTTCCGTTCTTTCCTTAAAAAAGGTATCCAGTTTTTGATGGTTTAGTTTTTTCAGCAGTCTCTTGGCGAGGTCAGGCTGACCGCTGTTTATAAAAACCATGCCATCAATATAAGTACCTGGCAGAAACCGCAGGTATTTTTGAACGACCTCATTGGGATTTTTAAATTTCTCCCTTTCAAAATAAGAGTCGTGCCACCAGACCAATAGCTTTGGCCATATGATTCCTTCTTTTCTGAGTTCTTCCATATAATAACCCAGACCTATGGCCGTAATAAAATTATAGGGATGGGAGGTATTGTGGGCGATGATCAGATCAAGCTTATTTTTTTCAACAAATTGTTTGATGATTTTTTTGGCTTCCACTGCTTTTTTATGAATCATTTCATCTAGTCCTTTTGTGGGAGGTTCAGAAAAAGTTCTTAAGATGTATTTATGCATTTCACTCTTATGCCAGAAAATTTCATTGGTTTCCGCATTAAAACGGGGGGATGAATGGGCGCCCAAAAAAAATATATTGCCCAAATCAATGTTCATATAATCAATCATGGCATTGACCGTTTGATCAATAACAATGGAAACCCCGTCATTTTTTCCAATGAGTGAATGCATGATTCCTATATTCAGGTGGCTTGTATTCATTTTGTAATATTAAGCTTTGTTTGTGTTATGCTTTTGTTCAGTTTAAGCAGCCCTTTTTCTGACTGATAGACTCCTGGTACATAAGGTCCGCATGGCCTAACGAGCAATTTTTATTCTTCTCTTCATTTTACCTTCATTTTTTAATTTCCTAATATAGTGAATAATTGTTTTAAATCGGTAATGATATAATCCGGTTTTATATTTTTCACGGCATCCAGGTTTTCTTTTAATCTCAGGGAACGCTGGTCCCCTGCAAACAATACCGTGATAAAACCTGCTTTGGCTGAAGCATAGACATCTTTATGCATGTCGTTGCCCACATAAATAGTTTCATGGGGATGAATGCCGTATTTTGTTTCAAGAATATTTCTGACTTCAATGAAAAGGGAATGATCAGGTTTTGCCTTTCCTATTTTATATGAGAATACGGTTAAATCAGGATTAAAATATATGACCTGATCTGAATCTTCCACTTGCCGTCCATTTAAAAAATAGTTCATGATGGCAGGGGTATAAAACTGTGCGTTGGATATAATGCCCAGCAATCTTCCGGAATCATTGATTTTTTGAATTACTTCCTTCATGGCGGGCATGGGGAAAACGGGATTGCTTAACAGTTCAAATATGAAAATCATTTCTGTCAGGTTACCATTTTCCGGTTCTTTTATCCATTTATTATCCCATGCTGTTTTCAGAACATTGTTCCATATTTCCCGGATATCCACTTCGGGATAAGGAATCTGATGATGATTGTTTTTTTGCTCATGCTGGGCTTTAATCGTTTCCTTAAAACGGTCCAGGATTTTTTTGCCTATTTCAAGTTCAGTGAATTTCTTTTTATCCAGGCTTAGAAATCCTGAATATTCCAGTGCTTTATAAAGATTATCCTCTGTGATGGTCGATTCATCAATATCTCCGGAAGCAGATATTAAAAGTGTTCCGTAAATATCAAATAAACAGGCTTTAATATTTTTATTGGGCTTAAAACTTGGTTGAATGCCCGTTGATTTGGGTTCCAGCTTTTCCAGTTCATCAAAAAAATCTTTGATATGCATTGCTTAGCAGTTCTCCGTATTTTTGAATTGAATAATTATTTTTTATGATTGTTTTATTATTATCTATTACCGACTGGGGTATCGATTGGT
>CAYFUP010000209.1:0-3896 GCA_964346235.1 uncultured Bacteroidales bacterium
TAACTTTTGCAATTATCAAATCATCAAGGCTAATTACCCATAGGTCTGTATCTAACTCATTTATCCGTTGACGGTTTTCAAATGCCTGTTTGAAATATTCTGTTTCCTTGCGAATAATAAAATCAATCTTAAAGCCTGTCTTGTGGTCAATAATATTGAACATTCCTTGTCCTTTGATTTCTTCTTTTATAACATCTTTGTTAAAGTAGCTATCAGGAAAAAGAGCAGTAAATTCATCAACCCTGTTTACCGTTAATTCCACAACAATGTCTATATCCCTGGTCATTCTTGGAATTGTATAGATATTCAAAGCTATACTTCCTGAAATCATGTATGGTATATTATTATCATCAAGTGACTTACAAACTCTTTGTAATAAGTCAAGTATCATAGGTCGGTATTCATTTTATATTAAAACCTCAATCATCATTGTTAATCTTTACAAACCACAAATTTAGTAAATTTTATTTCCCTCAAAATCTTATCATTGGCATGAAGCTATATGCAGCCTCAATTGATTCAGGGAAATACCCACGAGAAAATAGCAGAGGTTTTTGTAGTGATAAAATCTGAACAAATCAGAACAAACTAAAACCATATACATTCAGATGCTTATGTGCTAATGAGTAAACCTGTGATAAAAAACACCAAGAAATAAGATATATCGTGACATGTGTTTTTGAAGCAGAAGTTAATTTTCGTTTTAAAAATAATATATGCTGTGGATTTGGTAGTATACGGGCATCCCACCATTAAGACCCCGCATCTTGATGAATTAGCTCATCAGGGACAAAAATGGACAAACTTCTATTCCGGGGCTCCGGTTTGCACCCCCAGTCGGGCTGCATTGTTAACAGGCAGGTTACCTATTCGTTCAGGAATGTGCAGCGACAAAAGGCGTGTGCTATTTCCGGATTCTAAAGGGGGGCTCCCGCGATCGGAAAACACCATTGCACGTTTGCTAAAGCAAAAAGGATACAAAACGGCAGCCATAGGAAAATGGCATTTGGGGCATAAATCTCCATATCTTCCTACTGACCACGGTTTCGACAGCTATTATGGCATCCCGTATTCTAATGATATGAATAGAGTGGTAAAAGTTGAAAAACCGGCTGATCAAATTGAAATTGCCGAAGAAGAAAATTATAATGCTTATAACGTTCCTTTAATGCGTGATGATAAAATAATCGAGCAACCCGCTGACCAGCGAACAATCACGAAACGCTATACGGAGGAAGCCGTCAAAAAAATCAGTACATTCAAAGATGAGCCGTTTTTTATTTACCTGGCTCATTCCCTGCCCCATATTCCACTTTTCAGGTCAGATAAATTCAAAGATGCATCACAAGCAGGATTTTATGGCGATGTAATTGAAGAAATTGACTGGTCGGTGGGACAAGTTGTTGAGGCCATTCATAATGAATCTGTCAAGGAAATTGCCTATACTGCCGGGTATAATTCACCCCAGTATTTTTCAGATATTTTCAAGAAGCATACCGGATTTACGCCCCTGGCCTTTAAAAGGCGATATTTCCGAAAAACTGAATAAATGCTTATAATCATTTCCTTTTTATGGAACCTTTTCTTGGATTGACGCCATAATTTTGACAAGTTTATAAACAGGATTCAGGTGATTGCTTGTAATCTTCAATTGATAACTAAACCCGCACTTATGCGTTCAACAATTCTTCAAGCACTTAGCAGGGAAACGGTGGACAAAATACCGGTTGATTTCGTGCTATGTGATTCACAAGTTCAGCATTTCAGGAATAAAGAAGGACATGATGATTATGCATCTTATTTCAGGATGTTTCACCGGCCCCTTGAAATCGAGGTGCAAAGAAATTACACGGATGGAGCCCAATTGTTTCCCAGGGAAACCCTTCCAGGGGAAATTAGTTTTGACGAATACGGTATCGGGCATTCCAAGGGATCGGAATTTGCTTTTCACATGACCCGCATGCATCATCCATTAAGAGGAGCAGAACTGGATGAGATTAAAGCATATCCCTATCCATCGGTGAATGAAGCGGGTTACCAGAAACTTGAAAACGCGGTGAAGGAATTGCATGAACAGGATCTGGCAGCTTTCGGGTTCATGCAGATGACCATTTGGGAGGCCTCGTGGTACCTCCGCTCCATGGAGGAACTGATGATAGACATGATGATGGAGGATGAAAAGGCCACAATTTTGTTCGACAGGATTACAGAATTTGCTTGCTCCAAAGCTGAATATTATGCCAAAGCCGGTACCGACATTCTTTCACTTGGTGATGATATTGGTACCCAAAAATCCATCATGATGGACAAACCCCTGTGGCAAGAATGGTTCCAGCCCCGGTTGAAGAAGGTGATTGAAACCGCTAAAGGCATTAACCCGGATATTACCATTTTTTATCATTCTTGTGGTTACATTACCCCGTTCATTGATGATCTGGTTGAAACCGGGGTGGAAGTTCTGAACCCGGTGCAACCGGAATGCATGGATTTTAACAGGATACATGAGATGTACGGTGACCGGTTATCATTTTGGGGCACGCTTGGCACACAGGAATTGATTCCCTATGGTACCGCTCGTGAGGTATACGATACAACCATAAGCCGCCTGGAAAAATGCAGGGGCACGGGGATTATCATCGGTCCCACGCACATGGTGGAGCCGGAAGTGCCATGGGAAAATCTGGAAGCCATAAGAAAAGCAGTAGATGATTATGAAAAACGGATTGGAGGGTGATAACATGTTCAGCAAGCGTTATAATTGCCGCGGTTTAACAGCTCAATTTATTGCAAGTGCACATGCTGGCAGGCATATTCATTAAAATACTTTAGATCAATATGATATAAAAATTATTTAGCAATATATGGAATTATATGGTATTGATATTTGGTTTTTTATACTGTATTGCCTGGTCATCATTGGCCTGGGTGTTTGGTATTCTTTTAAGGCACGTAAATCTGGGAACGCGGAAAGCTACTTCTTGGCAGGAAAATCCTTGCCCTTCTGGGTCGTGGGTTGTTCCGTCATCGCTGCGAATATTTCAGCGGAACAATTTATTGGCATGTCAGGCTCTGGTTATGCCATGGGACTGGCTATCGCGGCTTATGAATGGATCGCAGCCATTGTTTCATCACTCAGTGCCATCATTAACAGTGCTTCTACCATTTTTACCATGGATGTTTATAAAAATTGGATAAACAAAGGTGCCGGAGAAGCGGAACAAGTGCGGACCGGCAGAATTGCCGGTATAGTATTTACATTGATAGCGGCTGTATGCGCACCCATGCTTGGAAGCATTGACCAGGTGTTTCAATTTATTCAAAAATACACGGGATTGATTAGTCCTGCCATCACCGCTATTTTTATACTGGGAATTTTCTCTAAAAAGGCTACCCCGAAAGCAGCTTTCCTGGGCATAATAATAAATGTACCACTTGCTTTAGCGATGGAAATTGTTTTTCCTGAGATGCCATTCCTGGATAAAATGCTGATTCTTTTTGGTTTAATTAGTATTATCATCATGATGCTTTCTTATATTGAAAACAAGTTTAAAAACAGTGAAAAAGCCTTCTTCCTGGATAAGCAGCTTTTTAAAACAAGTCCTGCCTTTAACATGGCCGCGATTCTTATTATAGGAATACTTGTTTTCATTTATATTCGCTTTTGGAATTGAAAACAGATAAAACTACAGGGTATTAATTATAAACTTTAAATATCATGAGCACGATGCGTAAATCCCATGCAAAAATCATTGCGCTTTGAATTTCCAATTCATCAAAAAAAAACACCAGAATTCAGGTATTGATGATTGGGACATATTAAAAAATTATTAAAAAAACGCGGATTTTAGTATTTTGGATGGGAATACATTGGAGCGTTACCAAAAATGCCAAGATTT
>CAYFUP010000210.1:0-3883 GCA_964346235.1 uncultured Bacteroidales bacterium
ATTTATATAATTGAAATACAAGAGTTTAACATAACATTTATCACAGATGAAAATATTGAGCAAATCAATGATTAGTTGTGAGAAGGCAGCTTTTTTGGCATCTAAGTCAATAGATGATGGATTAAATCTACAAGAGAAAATTAAATTAAAGATGCATACCACGGCATGTAAGTATTGTCTCTGGTATGAAAAACAAATTAATAACCTGAATGTCATTTTTCATGCGATTCACGAGAACACTGTGAGCGGAAAAATTGTTTATCGTTTAAGCGAGGATAAGAAAGAAGAAATGCAAGTCCAAGTGAATAAAAAAATAAAAAAGTAATCATTTTTTTGTAAGGAAATTGATTAATTGCCGACAAACTTTATAAATTAATTTACAAAATTTTTTATTATTAAAAAAGATAAAATGAACTTAATATCCATAATAATTGTTTAACCTGAGATTTATAAAATGGATGATATGAAACTTGGCAGTGAGGAAAAGAAAAGAAAAAAAAGCAAAAAGAAGGCCAAAGCTGCTGCAGAAAAATTGCAGAAAGCATGTGTGGAGATGGAAAATATTGCGAAGCCAAATTTGGCAACTAAATATAGCTAATTAGTGACTATAAGAAAACTAACAAAATATTCTAACATGGTTATAATAAGGCGTCAAGAACAAGGGATGCGGGCCTTAAATGCCAAAAGTTTGCTGGTCATAAACGACTGGTGCTTAAGGTGAGTATAACGAAGTTAATGACCTTTTCTTAGCGCCGCTAATAAAAAATTAAGCTGCCCCGTTGGATAAATTTTTTCATGGTAAGTTTAAGGGGGTTCTTATCAATTCCAAAAAGGGGCAGCTTATTTTTTACTACATTATTTAAATATGTAATTCATAATCAATTTTTAAAGAGTTAAACAACATCTAGCTTTATTTTTATATGAGGAATAGTAAGCAATATACGAATAGGTTTGAGACGTTATTTATCGGATCACATCATTGAATCATCAGTACAATGCCAAAGCGTTTTTTTCCTGATTGGCATTGGATAAAGTGGCATACAATCATATGGCAGGTCATGAACAAATTGAATCAGATCTTACAATAGACGCGCATGGAAAGCCCATCATTGAGTCTGTTTACGATTTGTTGCAATGGCGGCAAATTCAGTATCTATAATATGATGTTTAAAAGATAAATATCATCGCATTTCTCCTTACTGAAAATAGGATTTACCTTCAAAAACAAAGGTCGCAGGACCCTCCAGCCATACATCATGAACACCGGTATCGTCGAGCGATTCAAAAAAAACCCTCAAATTACCTCCGTAAGTGGTTATGGGAAAAGACTTTTTATTCTTATCAAATTTTAAAGCGGTACAAATGGCAGAGGCAACCACACCGGTCCCGCAGGAATAAGTTTCGTCTTCCACACCCCGCTCATAAGTTCTGACATATAGTTTGTTGTCTTCATACTTCGCAAAGTTAACATTGGTCCCTTTGGTTTTGAACCGCTCATTGTACCGAATTTTTTTTCCTTCATGAAATATGTCCATATCGGTAATGTTTTCACCTTGATTCAGGAATTTAACATAATGCGGAGAACCGGTATCCAGGTAAAAATGGTCGGCATTGTTTTCAATGGATTTAACATCATTCATTTTTAACTGAACATTATCATTCCGGTCGATAAATGCCTCATGAATTCCGTCGATAGATTCAAAGCGGGCGTAGGTTTTCATGATTCCCAGTTTTTTTGCGAACGCCATGATGCACCTGCCCCCATTTCCACACATGGAACTTTCATAACCATCTGAATTGTAGTATTTCATTCTGAAATCGAATTCAGGATGATGCCCCAGGATAATAAATCCATCCCCTCCTATTCCAAACCTCCTGTGACAAATCTTTTTAATGAACCTGGAAGAAAACTTATTATAGTGGTTGTTCCTGTTGTCTATTAGTATAAAGTCATTGCCCGTACCGTGGTATTTATAAAATTCTATATTCATGATCAATATTAATAACTATTTAGAATAATTGGTTAATTTTCTTAATGCCTCTTATTTACACCAACAAATGTTAAATTTTATTAAATAAAATAAAAAGACGAATCAAAATTAATAAAATTACTGTTAAATATAATATGGAAGTTTTAGTTCTAAATAAGAATTATATTGACTAATTTGCAACAAAAACATTAAAAAACTTAAAACTAACACAAATGAAAATAAAGAAAACTTTAGGCACCATTGGTATTGCCATTATTGGGGGACTAATTGCATTGCTGTTATATACCCTGCTCAATGATAAACCTCAAAAGGTTATTGTTACTGAATCCAAGCCCAGTGTCAGGTATGCCAATCTTCCAGCTGACTATGATTCAAATTCAATTGATTTTATTTATGCAGCAGAAGCTTCTATTCATGCAGTGGTTCATGTAAAAACAAAATCGCTGGGAGGCAATTATAGCGCCAACCCTTTGTATGAATTCTTTTTTGGAGATCCGTACAACTACCAGCAGCGACCAGTGGTTGGATTTGGTTCAGGCGTTATTGTCTCAAAAGATGGATATATTGTGACGAACAATCATGTCATAGAGCGAGCAAATGAAATTGAAGTGGCACTGAATGACGGAAGGACCTTTGCAGCGGAGGTGTCCGGAACAGATCCGCAAACCGACCTGGCTTTGCTGAAAATTGAAGAAGAAGGTTTGCCTTATATCAACATGGGAAGTTCGGATGAATTAAAAGTCGGAGAATGGGTGCTCGCTGTAGGCAATCCCTATAATTTAACATCCACGGTTACAGCCGGCATTGTCAGTGCCAAGGCAAGAGACTGGCCCATTCTGGAAAGGAACTATGCCATTAATTCGTTTATTCAGACGGATGCTGCTGTCAATCCCGGAAACAGCGGAGGTGCGCTGGTAAATATCAAAGGAGAGCTGGTGGGCATTAATACAGCCATTGCTTCGCAAACCGGCTCATATGCAGGATATTCCTTTGCGATTCCTGTTGAGATTGTTAAGAAAGTAGTGTCCGATTTGAAAAAATACGGAGCGGTTCAGCGTGCCATACTTGGTGTGGAAATCAGGCAGGTGGACTCAGAATTGGCTGAAGAAGAAGGACTGGATAAAATTGAAGGTGTTTATATAAGTGGTGTCTTTGAAAATGGGGCAGCAAAAGAAGCTGGCATCAAAGCCGGGGATGTGATTCTTAAGATTGACGATACCGAAGTTAATAAAACGTCAGAATTGCAGGAAAAAATCAGCCGGTATCGCCCGGGTGATGAAGTAGAAATTCTTATCAAAAGAAAGGGACAAGAAAAAATCATCGAAGCCAGCCTGAAAAATATGCAGGGCACTACTGAAATTGTTAAGCGAAAAGCGGTGGATGATATACTCGGGGCTGAGTTCCGGGATATATCTGATAATGAGAAAAGAAGACTTGGTATTAAATACGGGGTAAAGGTAGAAAAGCTGCTTGACGGAAAGCTTAAGAATGCAGGAGTGAAAGAAGGATTTATCATAACAGAAATTGATAACAAAGCCATCAAAAGCATAGATGAACTGAACTCAATCATTGAAAGTGCGGAAGGTGGCGTATTGCTTGAAGGCATTTATCCCGAGGATGGCGTAATTGCTTATTATGCATTTGGTGTATAAGAACTGAATATTAAGTTTTTTTTAAATAATTTTCATTTCATTGAAATTGATGCTGAAATAACTTATTTTAGCGTTACTTTTAATGCATAATAAATGGCAGGATGAGACAATTAAAGATTACCAAATCCATTACCAACCGGGAAACAGCCTCCCTGGATAAATACTTGCAAGACATTGGAAAAGAAAGCTTAATCACTGTTGATGAAGAAGTAGAACTGGCCCAAAGGATTAAAAAAGGCG
>CAYFUP010000211.1:0-3833 GCA_964346235.1 uncultured Bacteroidales bacterium
ATAAAAGGTTGAATATCGGTCATTTTAAATAAATAATCAAGTATTTAACAATAAAATATACCAAAGGTATAAAAAATATTTATTCATGTTCATCAATTCAGCCATTTAAAGCTTGCTTAATATCATTTGTAATATCTGCCATATCCTCAATTTCTACAGATAATCGGATCATGTTTTCATTTACCCGCAATTCCAGCCGTTTCTCAAAGATATTTTGTAGAAATCACATTATCACCTTGTTCGCGAACTGAAAAGACCTTATTGGCGATGGCCGCCATTCCGGAACTGACAGCCAGACTTCCAATGCCACCTGTCACAAAATTGATTCTTTTTTCGAAATCCATGATGGTTGGATTTGATACCCTGCTGTATGTAAATGCATTTATTTCGCTTTTAAAAGATGCCTCAATTTCTTCCGCAGTTTTAAAATAAAAAGCCACAGAATCATACACAGGATATCTCAGACTATGATGTTGTTCTTTATATTTCTCTATATTACCATGAACAAGCTACGACTTAATGCGTTCCATATTTAAATACTTAATTTAAAATTCTTTCTGTCTTTAGAATAATATTTTGCAATATCAGGATTAATCTGGATATACTTTGTGTAATTGATGATTGAAGGTTTGTTTCTAATTAATAAAAAATTTTAAGCATTCCTGTAAAAAGGGACTGCAGGGAAATATTTTTATACATGTTAGTTATTCAGTGAAAATTTATTAATTTTAACCATAATTATAAATCATAAAAACTAGTAAAAAGATGGCAAATGAACAGATGAACTTAGACGATATGCCGCCTTTTGTGAAAGACCTTATGCGAAGCCGTAAAACCTTAATTACCCTTGTCATATTGGTAATATTGGGATTTGCTTCCATATTTCAGGTTGAAACAGAAGAAGTGGCCGTAGTAACAAGGTTTGGAAAGCTTAACCGGACGGTTGACCCAGGATTGAATATTAAAATTCCCTTTATGGAAAAAGCCTTCAAAGTTCCGGTGGAAAGACAACAGAAACTGGAATTTGGTTTTCGTACGGTAAGCTCAGGGGTTCGAACACAGTATTCCAGATCGGGAGTAGATGGTGAATCACAGATGCTGACCGGGGATTTGAATCTTGCCGATGTTGAATGGGTGGTTCAATACCGTGTCAGTGATCCGTTTAATTATCTATTTAGAGTGCGCAATCCGAGTACCACTCTTCGCGATGTGTCAGAATCAGCGATGCGGCAGATTGTTGGCGATCGTACAGTTAATGAGGTACTCACAGTCGGACGGGCAGAAATTGCCAGTCGTATGGAACAGTTGGTGCAGGATATTTGCCAGGAATATTTCCTGGGCGTGAAAATTGAACAGGTAGTTCTTCAGGACGTGAATCCGCCTGATCTGGTTAAATCTGCTTTCAATGCAGTGAATGAAGCCCAGCAGGAAAAAGAAACCCTGATTAATCAGGCAAAATCTGAGTATAACAAGGTCATACCCAGGGCAAAAGGCCAAGCCCAGGAGACCATTCAAAAGGCTGAAGGCTATGCCACCGAAAGGGTGAACAATTCTTTGGGAGAAGTGGCCCGTTTCAATGAATTATACAATGAATATGTAAAAGCGCCGGAAATAACCAAGCGCCGGATTTATCTTGAAACCCTCGGCGATGTAATACCCAGATTGGGGAACAAAATCATTACCGACCAGGAAGGGAACAATGTGCTGCCATTGCTTCAAATGCAGTTGCAAAAACAAAACTAACAGGGGGTGAAAGCATTTAAACATGTTAATATTATTATAAAATTTCCTAAACTTGCTTTAAATGATAATTGATGAGGGGTTCATTGAAAAATTAAGAATTAGAAATAAAAAAAATACACATCATGTCAAAAAAAACAGTAACAGTAATAGCCATCATCATCGTTGGGCTCATTCTGGTCACACAAAGTGCTTATGTAGTTAATGAAAAAGAACAGGTGGTGATAACTCAGTTCGGAAAACCGGTTGGCGACCCGATTATTTCCCCTGGATTGAAATTTAAGACCCCGTTTATACAAAAAACCAATTTTTTCGAAAAAAGGTTTTTGGAATGGGATGGAGACCCCAATCAGGTTCCGACAAAAGATAAAAAATTCATTTTTGTGGACACTTATGCCAGGTGGCAGATAATTGATCCTTTACAATTTTTTAAAAGACTTACCAATGAAAGGGGTGCGCAGTCCAGGTTAGATGACATCCTTGATGGAGAAACGAGGGACTTTATTGCCAGTCACAATCTGGAAGAAGCTGTTAGAAACAGCAACCGGAAACCTGATTCTACTGCTGCAATCAGTGATTTGTTGGTCGATAGCCTGGTTAATATCTCTGTGGGAAGGGATAGCATTCAAAATATGATATTAGAAGCGGCCAATGAGCAAACTGGTGAGTTGGGCATAAAAGTCCTTGATTTTAGGTTTAAACGAATAAACTATGTAAAAGAAGTAAGAGAACAGGTTTATGAAAGAATGAAAAGTGAACGTTACCGGATTGCTGACGAGTTTCGTTCGGAAGGGCAGGGGGAAGCCTCCAGGATAAATGGAGAGAAGGAAAGAGATCTAAAAGAGATTCAATCTGAAGCATTTCGCGAAGCTGAAGAAATAAAGGGGAGGGCCGATGCGAAAGCTGCTGCCATTTATGCAAGGGCTTACAGCAAAACAACCAGATCAAGAGAATTGTATAGTTTTTCTAAATCCATGGAAACATTCAGGAGGACTTTTGATTCATCCACCTCAGTAATATTATCCACCGACAATGAACTATATAAGTATCTGAAAGATATGAACTAGCTTAGGGTTTGAAACGAAATAACGTGTATTAAGACATTATAAAGATTTAGATTATTTGGGATAATTGGAAGATCCAGATTAGACTGAGTGCGGAGAAGATTTCATATAGTTGGGATTTGCTAAATATTCAGGATTGGTTTTAATGGTCTTTTTAATGATGACAATTTCCTGATTTTATGTAGCATTTTAATGATCTAATGTGACATCAATTGATATTTATACTGATGGCAGCTGTTCTCCGCTGAAAAACATCGGGGTATGGGCTGTGCTTTTTATTTATAACGGAAAAAGGACTTCCATTTATAACATAGCGCATGACACCAATCATAACAGGCTTGAATTAATGGCAGTCATTGAAGCATTAAAAAAAATAGATTTTGAATTCAATGGCATGACTATTGTTAATTTATATACTGATAGTCAGTATGTTAATGATTTACCGGGACGTCTTAAATACCTGGAAGCTAAAAATTATATCACCAATAAAGGGAAAACCATTAATAATTATGATTTAATCACCGAGTTCAAGAAATGGTTCGAACATTTGAATGTCAATATCATTAAGGTAAAAGCCCATCAAAAAGTGAAGGAAGAAGAAAATCCCAATCGCGAGGTGGATAAACTTGCCAGAAGAGTTCTTAGAGAATATATTCAAAACAATTTATTTTAAATCCCACTAAAAAATACTATTTTTGCCTCGATTTTTTTGCACACAACTCTGCACACATACTCTGCACACAGACTTCTTACACTTCACACCCACACTCACACCCACACCCACACCCATTTCGGGGTGTAGCGCAGCCCGGTAGCGCGCTTCGTTCGGGACGAAGAGGTCATGGGTTCGAATCCCGTCACCCCGACAATTAAAAGAGTTATTGCACTAATAATCAGTAATAACTCTTTTTTTTGCCCGATAATTGCCCAATAATAAAAAAAGGTGACAACCAGGAACACAAAAAAAGAATAAAAGAATAATTAAGCTTCTAATTAACAGATTATTGTATCCTAATGTTGCTACACCTT
>CAYFUP010000212.1:0-3672 GCA_964346235.1 uncultured Bacteroidales bacterium
ATGAAGGCCTGTATTTGATTCATATAGAAACTGATAAAGGCAAATTTGCCACCCGTCTGTTAAAGAAATGATTTAAACTGACAAAAAACACATAAAATCAATTGCACCGTTCCGCCGGTGCCGGTTATATCCAGCATCCGATTTTCTCCTGGGATAGTACTACCCCTTTGATATTGTCGGTAATGAAGGAATTGCAGATTTTATGTTCCACGAAATGGTGTATTTTGAAATCAAATTCGCAACAGACATGCCATAACATCAGTTTAAAGGTTATTAAAACCGGGTTAACCGGAAAGATATTAACAATTTAGCAATCATTTTTTGTAAAACCAGGATAAAAGTCAAATTTTTCCTAAATTTAGCTGATGCTTTATTACACTTATTTTTTAAAACATTAATTAGAGGCACTAAGAAAACTAACAAATTATTCTAAAGTGGTTTTAAGAAGGCGTCAAGAACAAGGCATGCGAGGCTTAAGTATCAGGAGTTTACTAGTCGTAAATGACTGGTGCTTAAGGTGAGCATAACGCAGTTATTGACGTTTTCTTAGAACCATTAATTAACAATAAATAACATAATGATGAGAATAAAACCATTATATATTCTATTAAGTTTTATCATTGTTTCATGCCATTCTCCGAATGAAAATTTGTCCAAGCATGATCAATCTATATCTGAAGAGATATTATCAAAGCCAATGTTTAATAAAAACGACGGTTATGTAATTGCGCATTATATGACCAAACAGCTCCCTTTTGATAATGGTGGACAAAAGTTTTTTTTTGAAAAAAACTGGTATATACGAGATGGCTGGGGCAAAGCAGGAGGAGGTTATTTAAGGTGTTTTCCGATTTATGGCTATTATTGGAAAGGCAGGACGCATGAAGAACATGTGCTTTTTGAAATTGAAATGGCTAAAAAACTAGGTATTGATGGGTTTCATTTTTATTTTCCGGGTTGTGGAAGCAACACCACTGACATGGCAAATTATAACAGGGCAATAAAAAAATATATTGAAGTAATTAAAGATCATGACCTTAATTTCAAAATCACCCTTTCTATTTGCGATTTGGATCACCAGCCTGGCCAGACCACCGAAGTCAGGGTAAAGAGAGTGGGAGAACGTATCAATGAGCTCTTGGATTATAAGGATTCCAGGGATCACAAAATGTGGCTTCGCACACCCGACGGACGGCTTATTTTCTATACATTTAATCCGAAAGGCTTAAGCGTTGAGGCTGTTCAAGCCCTTGAGGAAGGTAACAAAAGAGAGCAATATAGATTTCTGGCAAAGGCTTTTGCAGGATTAGGAGAAGAAGTAGGCGAAGGGCTGGCCGTTATGTTATTAAGTGAGAATTTTGAGCAGTATTTTTCATCACCAAGTTTAAGAGATAAATATAAAACATATACAGAAAAAATAACAGAATATCAAAGAGAAATAAATTTGATATTGGATTATTTTCCCGGAATAACCAACTTCTTTAATGCAATGGATCAACATGGTATTGATTCCTATCTATATTTGAATGAAACTTGCAACAAAAGAAATCGTACCTATATACCAGCTGTGCATCCTGATTATTATGTATTCAGGCATGGAAGAAGAACAATATGGGATAATAAAAAGAAATTGGATGAAAAGGCGGATACAAATGTTGCCGGTTTAATTACCCATAATTATACCCCCTGTCGTTTATCACATGCATTTAGAAATCAGTGGGAGTTAGCTATCGAATTTAATTCTCCCAGTATTAATGTCACAACATGGAATGATTTATCTGAGGTTCATAATATGTGCCCCGACGTTAACAAGAATTTTGGATATGCAATATTAAACAAGTATTATAAAAGATTATGGAAAACCGGAAATAAGATTCCGGAAATAGAATCTGCCATCGTGTTTTTTAAAAAATATCCGTATGACGCGGATATTAATCCTTATAAGTATCAAATCTTTTACCCCACATGGCATTTGAGAAAATCATTAGCACAGCAATTCTGGGAGTATGAAAGTACGCAAACAGAAATTGTAACTTTGTTAAAGGAACCTGCGGAATTATTTGTATATGGAAAATCAATTGGGGAAGTAGAAGAAGGTCTCGTGGCAAGCAGGGTACCAGCTCAGTTAGGGCCAGTACCGGTTGAAGTTAAACGTGATGAAAAAACAATCATCTCATTTACTACACCTGAATGGCGTACAGATACTCCCTATCGAACTGACAGGCAAACGTATTCATATTCCAGTGATTTTAAGTATTACTACGATGATATTTTTGGAAGTTTAAGTAATGATAATGTTTACCATACTGCAAGGGAGTATTTTAAATAGTGGTTCTAAGCTAAATGTAAAGAATTTAAAAATAAATATTTACAATTTATCATAGCTATTCATGGTAAATTAAAAATATTCTGAGATTTTTTTTTTAGTATTTTATTACTACTTTGGGCATTTCAAAAATAGATTTAAACTTATATCTAATAATATAAAGCCTTATTAAACAAAAAACAATTATAATATGAAAAGCCAATTATTCTATCAAAAAATGAGATTCTCAAAACTTGTAGTGCATTTGTTCATTGCAGCCAGTCTCCTGGCAGCATCCTGCGCCAGGGATGACAAACCGTATCAGATCACTTCTCCGGACAAAAACATAGTGCTTGACTTCAGCCTTAATGAAGGCAAGCCTCTTTACAGCGTTCAATATAAGAACCAACAGGTTATCCTGCCCTCGGAGCTGGGAATGAGTCTTAAAGGCGACATACAGCTGACCAGTGGATTTCAAATTGAACGGCATGGCAAGAAAAGCGAGAATAAAACCTGGAAGCCGCTTTGGGGGATACATGATACCTACAGCAATCACTACAACGAACTGAGCGTTACGCTCGAAAAAACGGATGATCCCAATCATAAACTTCGGTTGATCTTCAGGGCTTACGACGACGGGGTTGCTTTCCGTTATCACATTCCCGAACAGTCAGAATTATCTGATTTCATAATGCTTTCGGAAGACACCCGCATTCGGTTTGCCGGCGACCACCAATGCTTTGGTCATTTTGCGGACAATCCGGGGTATTTTCAAAAAGAGCACCAGTCGGTGCAATTTTCAGAAATTGACGGAGGGTCATTTATGAGTCTTCCCTTCCTGGTAGAGGCCAATCATTGCTGGATCTCCGTCATGGAAGCCGACCTGACCGATTATGCAGGTATGTCGCTTGCTGTGGATACAATGGACACCAACACCCTGGTTTGTGAACTTGATACCACTTCTAAAACCAAAGGCCAGGTTATGGTCAGGGGAACTGCTCCACATGATTCACCCTGGCGGGTGTTGATGCTGGGCGACCAGGCAGGTGATTTCATCGAGTCTCCCCTGGTCTATAATTTAAATGATCCCTGCCAATTGAATGATACTTCCTGGATCAAACCCGGAAAAGCCACATGGCCCTGGTGGAACGACCGTACCGTTATTGAAAATGGTAAGGTGATAACCGAAATAATGCCTGTCAAGGGTTGGAGTCCTACCGGTAAACCCAGCAATGCGGTGATGAAGCATTACTCAGACTTCGCGGCACGCAACGGCATACCCTATCTACTTGTAGATGCCTAATGGTATGGCATGGGTGTGGATGTATGGGACAATCCGGCAGCAGAAGACCCGCTGACCATGGAGG
>CAYFUP010000213.1:0-3626 GCA_964346235.1 uncultured Bacteroidales bacterium
TGACAAGATATGCTGAAGCCATTTTAGTCCACCAAATTTCCAATGGGCTGGGCGTAGCGCTTGACCTCCTCTTCGGTGATTTTTTCATCCGAGAGAATGATGAGACGTTCCAGAATATTCCTGAACTCTCTGATGTTTCCCGTGTAATTGATTTTTTTCAGCGCCTTGATGGCTCCTTCCGTGATTTCTTTCCTTTTAATGTTATATTCTCCGGCAATTTGATCATTAAAATAATCCGCCAGAAGGGGTATGTCTTCCTTGCGATCATTGAGTCCGGGTACATGTATCAGGATAACACTGATCCTGTGATACAGGTCGTCACGAAAATTCCCTTTTTCAATTTCTTTTTTCAGGTCTTTATTGGTCGCTGCTATTACCCGGACATCCACATAGATGTCTTTATCGCTTCCCACCCTGGTGATTTTGTTTTCCTGAAGTGCCCGCAATACTTTTGACTGGGCAGAATGACTCATGTCTCCGATCTCATCGAGAAAAATGGTTCCCCCGTGCGCCTGTTCAAATTTTCCTTTTCGCTGTTTATGAGCAGAGGTAAATGCTCCCTTTTCATGACCAAAAAGTTCGCTCTCAATCAGCTCAGAAGGGATGGCAGCACAATTGACTTCAATAAACGGATGATCAATTCTCGGACTTTTATCATGGAGCCACCGGGCAACCAGTTCTTTGCCCGTGCCGCTCTCACCCGTGATGAGTACCCGGGCATCCGTCGGGGCAACCTTATCAATCATACGTTTTATGTTTTGAATGGCGTCCGACTCACCCACAATGTCCCAGGTCTTGGAAACTTTTCTTTTTAACACTTTGGTTTCGTTAATCAGATCAGTCTTTTCCAGGGCATTGCGAATGGTTACCAATAACCTGTTCAGATCCAATGGCTTTTCTACGAAATCGTAAGCTCCCTTTTTAATCGCCTCCACTGCCGTATCGATGGTACCATGACCTGAGATCATGATCACCTGGGTATCATGGTATTTTTCCATTATCTTGCCAAGCACCTCCATGCCATCCATTTGTGGCATCTTGATATCAAGGAGCACCACATCATATTTATTGTTTTTCATCAGTTCCAGTCCCTGTATCCCGTCTTCTGCCAGATCGACCTGGAAATTTTCATATTCCAGAATTTCCTTCAGGGTATTTCTTATGCTTCTTTCATCATCTATGGCAAGTATTTTGTCCATCTTTTTATATTTTTTGTTCTTCAATGAGTTCAGCCATGATTCCTTCCTTTAAAGCAAAATCTGACTGTAAAAGATTCCTGATTCTCAGTTTGTGAATGATATAATTAACCAAAACAGACGCGATAACAATGGTATCTACCCTCATTGCAGGCAATCCCCGCATGTTTATCCGGTCTTTTTCTTTGGATTTAAGCAACCCAAGATACAATTGGTATAAGCTTGACAGGTCAAGTTCATGGCAATGCTCCATTTTTTTTAATTGTTCATAAGTGGGAAAAAGCATCGAGGTAAATGTTTCAAAAGAACCCGAAGCACCTATCATCGTATGCACAAGATGCCTGGCGGAGATTTCAAATAAGTCATGCAACTCATAATCAATCAGTTTTTCTATGACTATTACCTCGTCGCTGCTTACCGGATCATGTGGTGCAATTTCTTCCAGAATCCTGGAAACTCCAATATCGTAACTTTTTTGAAAATGAATATGCTGGTGACCGGCAATGATGAACTCACAGCTTCCTCCTCCTATATCCACTATGATAAAATTTCCAATATCAAATGGATATGATAAATGTACGCCTTTATATATTAACTCGGATTCCCTGTTCCCATCAATCAATTCAACATCAATACCAAATGTACTTTTCACCTGACTCAGAAATTCGCCGGCATTTTTAGCATTCCTCAGGGCAGCTGTGCCTGTTGCTTTTATAATGTCAGGATTCCATTTTTTAATGGCTATAAAATGTTCTTTTAATACTGTCAAGCCCCTATCCATGGCCTCTGGCTGTAAGTTACGGCTGACATAGCTGCCTTCTCCTATTTTTACCGGAAGTTCTGATCTGTGCAGGACTCTGTATTTTCCTTTTCCCGAGGATTCAAAAATAAGCAGATTAAAGGTATTGCTACCAAGATCAAAAACAGCAGCTCTCATAGGCATGTGCAGATAGGTTGCACACAAAGGTAGAAAATATAAAATGCATATCCCAACAGAACCAAATAATATAGAAATAGCATTTGGAATGTATGGTTATTTTCTTCATAAGATTAATTTTGCAGTTTATAAACCCCAAATTCACTATCGTGCACAACAAAAAGATGAACCGGACTTGCGAGCCCGCCGAAGACAAATAAACATGAGGGCTCCATCGGCATTTGAAACGAAATAGTTGACTTTATTTAATTTATATAATTGAAATACAAGAGTTTAACATAACATTTATCACAGATGAAAATTTATATCGCACATTATCATCTGAATCCCGGGGGAGTGACCAGAATTATTCAGTCACAGATAATGAGCCTGAAGCAACTTATTAATGCTGAAGATATTGTGGTTATCACAGGAGGGCTGGAAGAAAAAAAATTTTTTCAAAACGAAGGCATTGAGGTGATCATCAATCCTGATTTCCTGTATTTTACTGAAGATAAATCTGACGAAACACATAAAACACAATCAAGGCTTCTGCATTTTTTTGAAACTTTTTTACGACACGATGATATCATACATTTTCATAACCTGAACCTTGGGAAAAATCCGGTTGCCACTCATGTCATCTATCAGCTGGCCCAGTCCGGTTTTCCTGTTTTTAATCATTTACATGACTTTGCAGAAGATCGTCCCCAAAACTGGGATTTTCTGAAAGAAATCATAGAAAACAGATTTAAGGAAGACTTAAGGAAGGTTTTGTATCCATCTTTCAGCAATTATTTGTTCGGCGTGCTGAATCAATTTGATAAGCAAAGGCTTATTGGTTTTGGTGTAAAGCCAAACAAGATACATTATTTGCCCAACCCGGTTAATATGAATGAAACGGAAGAGAAAGACAAATATTTATATTACAAGAAAATCTGTAAAGAGTTAAATGTTGAACAAAATAAACCCATCATCACTTATCCGGTCCGCGTTATCCGAAGAAAAAACATCGGTGAGTTTATTTTTTTGGCTGCCTTGTTTCGTGAAGATTTTCACTGGGTGGTGACTCAGCCGCCTAAAAATCCCGTTGAGAAAGGTTCTTATGAAAAATGGGTGCAATTCTGCAAAGAATGCCGGATACCGGTCATTTTTGAAGCGGGCAACAGGGTGGACTTCTTTGAGTTAATGTATGCCTCTTCCTATTGTATTACCACAAGTTACCGGGAAGGCTTCGGGATGGCCTTTCTGGAGCCATGGCTTCTGGACACTCCTGTGATTGGCAGAAACATTGATTATGCCACCCGGGATTTCCTGGAAAACGGAATTGCCATTCCTCATCTTTATGACAGGTTATTGGTCAGCCATCACCATGCCAGCGATGATTTTAAAAACTTCGAAGATGATATACAAAGGGAAATCATAAAAGAAGCCTTGCGAAATCCCGTTATCAAGAAACAACTTTTTGAGAATAACCCTGTACTGAAAAAATTGAACCAATCGATACCCCAGTC
>CAYFUP010000214.1:0-3596 GCA_964346235.1 uncultured Bacteroidales bacterium
TTGCTGAGCTGGAACTGTCATCCAAACTCTCCGGCTCAGGTACCGGTCCCAGGGATTTTATGCTTCAGGCTTCTGCCGACGGAACAAGCTGGCTCTCTATTGAAGATGGCAGTATTACCGTGGCCGATAACTGGACTTCCGGCATCCTGGATGCTGTTGCTTTACCGGCAGCATTGAACGGTAAAGGGGAAGTATTCGTGCGCTGGGTAATGGTAAGTGATTCATCGGTCAATGACGATATCGTGCAGTCCACGGGCACCAGCCGGCTCGATGAGCTGGTGATAACCGGTGTCAATCCTTCGCCACGCAAAATAATGGTGCATCCGGGCGATGCCAATTATGACAGTTTAGTGAATGCCGATGACGTGCTTCCTCTGGGTGCATACTGGCTGAACCGGGGACCGCTACCGGTCTATAACACTTCGGATTTCGTATCCAGGGAGGTGGAGGAATGGGTGCCCGCTGACGCAAGCTACGCGGATACCCGTGGGGACGGAATAATTAATCATAGCGACCTGAAGCTTGTCGGAGTGCATTTTGGAAAATCGGTTGCTGTTTCGAAAAAAAGTTATACCCTCCCTTTGAGTCATATTGAGATTGATCCCCTCCCGGCTGATTCTTCGGTTTCTTTGATGATAAAATCCGGTTATACTGGCGATTTGAAGGGGGTTGCCTTCAGCCTGGAGGTCGATGGTATTGTTCCGGAACAATGGAGCGTGGATAATCTTTCACCTTATTTTTGCCCCCAAGCTAAGCGGAATGAGCTTATTTCCTTTCAGGTAAAGAAAGGGCAGTTGTTTGAGGCGGCTTATGCATTCAAGGGATGTAAGCAAACCCTGGAAGCCGGTGGAATCGTGAAATTTGATATAGCTGCCGTGAATGACTGGCTTTCCGTGGCTACCATTTCCCTGAACCGTGTTACCGTGAGCAACCCGCAGTCTACAAAACAGCGGCTTGTTTTGCCTGTGCTATCTGTCGAACAGGGCATTGAAAAAGAAGGGAAAGGAACTCATGTATTTCAAAATATGCCGAATCCTTGCAACCTGGTTACTCATATTGCATATGAATTGCAGGAAGAGACGCATATCCAGCTGGTGGTCTATGACAGCCGGGGCAAGGAGGTAGCTATGCCTTTGAACCAGAATTGTCAGGAAGGTTATCATATTCTGGAGGTTGATGTTTCAGGCTTTGAGCCGGGTTTGTATATCTACCGGATGCTGACCGGTACGGGCTATGATGCCCGCCGGAAAATGTGCATCGTGAGGTGATCTTTTTTGTCTTTGCAGGGTATCAAAGCATTGTGGGTGTTGTATTGAAACATCATAGGCATCTTAGACTGGCGATAATAGGGAAGGTAATCCACGAACCTGCTCACGATAACATGCGCCAGTAAACTCACTCCAGCGTTGCTCTTGGGTATGAGCATAGAAGGCAACCCGGCTTCTCTTTCGCTCGTTTAAGGCTAAAAGTTTGTCTATCTCACCAATTATTTCCAGGTTTCATCGTTTTATTCTTCCCCCCTCAATCAGGTAATTTTAATCATAAGCAAACGGGGAAGTATAAAACAACAAATTATGTTGGCCTATTTTAAATTTAAGTTCTACTGCAAATTTAAATGTTTTAATAAAAGCTATATAAAAACCCCATCCTCAATCGTTAATATCCTGTCTGACATTCGGGCAAGCTCTTTATCGTGGGTGACAATGACAAAGGTTTGATTGAACTTTTCACGTAGGGAGAAAAATAAATTGTGCAACTCCTGCTTGTTTTCTGAATCAAGGTTCCCGGATGGCTCATCAGCCAATATAACTGCCGGATTGTTGATGAGCGCCCGGGCAACAGCCACCCGCTGCTGCTCTCCACCGGATAATTCATTGGGCTTATGATCCAGCCTGTCCTGCATGCTTAGAAACTGCAATATTTCTTTGGCTTTTCTTTCCGCCTCACTTCTGGAAGCTTTTCCAATAAATGAGGGTATGCAAACATTCTCCAGGGATGTAAATTCAGGTAGCAAATGATGAAACTGAAACACAAATCCGATGTTCTGATTCCGGAACCGGGCAATTTTTTTATCATTCAAATTATTCATGTCCAAATCGTTATAAATGATGGTGCCTGAGTCGGGTTTCCCCAATGTACCCAGTATCTGAAGAAAGGTGGACTTTCCGGCGCCACTGGGCCCGACTATCGCTATGATCTCCCCTTCTTTGACTTCCATGTTAATGTTCTTCAATACCTGAAGATCCCCAAATGATTTTTTTATGTCCCGGGCAATGATCATGACTATGCCTTTTTAATGATTAATGTGGTTCTTATTTATGATTTGTTACTATCCGTCTGATTCTAATTATTTTAGGATTTTTCAGACCGTTTTCAAACGATTTCTAGAATTTTCAGGTTTTTCAGACTGTTTAAAACTATTTCAAGAATTTTTTCAAACTGCTATCAGACCTTCTTTCAGACTATCGCTCAAGTTAATTATCCGTTTCATTTTTTCTTTCAAATTCTTTCTTTCACTATAACCACTATTTCTGCACAAATAAAATATAAATATAAATACTATATATCATTAAAAAGATAATGCCTTCCATTCGGTTCATTTTTCCTTTTTTCAGGGGTAAAAGAAAAACCAATAACAACAGCGAAATGCCCAGCATCCAGAAGATGTCATATTGAATGATCATCTGATTGATGGAAATTGGGGAAACGATGGCTGTTATCCCCAGTATTCCCAGTATGTTGAAAATGTTTGACCCAATGATGTTGCCAATGGATATGTCCAGCTCCTTTTTGATGGCTGCTGCCAGTGAAGTTACCAACTCCGGTATACTCGTACCCACGGCCAACATGGAAAGGGAAATGGCTCGCTCACTTACACCCAGGTCCCTGGCAATTTCTTCTGCCCCAATCACCAGGTATTTGGACCCATAAACCAAAGCAATAACCGAACCGATAACCATGAAGATGGCTGAAACAATTGGTAACTTTGGGGTAACGGGTTTGTCTTCTGAGATGGAATAGTTCCGCCTCGATCTCCAAATGGAATAATAGTTATAACCAATTAATAATATCATCATGATGATCCCTTGCAGTCTCCCAAGTTCCGCGTTCAGAATGAACAAATAAAACAAGATGCTGATTGCCATCATAAAGGGCCAATCAAAAAATATGGTGTTTCTTTTTACCGGAATCGGAATAATCAATGCGGTAAGTCCCAATACCAATGCAATATTGGAAATATTTGAACCTATCACATTTCCGGTTGATATGTCCGGATGACCTTTTAATACAGCTTGAAGACTGACCAGCAATTCAGGTGCTGAAGTCCCGAAGGAAACCACCGTCACCCCCACCACCATGGTGGAAATCTTTAAGTGTCCAGCAATGTCCACACTTCCTTTTACCAGGTATTTTCCACCTGCAAACAATAATAGAAATCCCAATAATAAAAGAAGTATTTCCATCGGCATCTGTATTATTAATTTGGATTGTTATGCATTCTGAAGTTATACATGTGCGGTAATTCCAGATTATGCTGTCTGATTCCGACTAACGGTAAAATTAGTAGTCTAATTAGCAGAGCTTTATATATATTG
>CAYFUP010000215.1:0-3586 GCA_964346235.1 uncultured Bacteroidales bacterium
TAAGTAGTGATCAGTAGGGGGTGATCAGTGGATAGAAGACAATAGGCAGTAAGCAGAAAAATATAGCAATGAATAGAAAAATTTATGCCATAGGTGAAACAGTATTGGACTTGATGTTCATGAATGAGGAGCCCAAAGCGGCCAAGCCAGGGGGATCCTCACTGAATTCCGCAGTTTCTTTGGGAAGATTGAAACTCCCGGTTTATTTGATCTCGGAATGGGGACAGGATCAGGCAGGTAAGCTGATAGAGAATTTTCTGGTAAGCAATCAAGTTAATGTGAATCATGTTTATCGTTATTCTGGCGGAAAATCATCACTGGCCATGGCCTTTCTAAATGAAGAAGGAAAAGCTTCATATGATTTTTATAAAATATATCCTGAAAAACGTTTTCAAATTGATTTTCCTGAAATAAATAAGGATGATATTGTGCTATTTGGGTCATTCTATGCCATTTCCCCGGATATTTATCCGCATGTTTCTTCCTTTGTTAAACACGCCCGGAAAAATGAAGCCTTTATCATATATGATCCTAATTTCAGAAAGCCTCACCTGGATGATTTGCCAAAGGTGAAACATTTTATAGAAAAGAATATTTCCTATGCCCATATTGTAAAAGGATCAAATGAGGACTTTGAGCTAATATTTGGTTGCAGGGATGGGAAAGAAGCATTTGAGCGTATTCAACAATATGGTTGCTCCTATTTAATATATACCACAGGTTCAGAAGGTGCTGAGTTCTATTCTCAGAACGGTTCATTATCCCTTCCCGCCGGAAATGATAAAATTGTAAGCACCATTGGTGCTGGAGATAATTTTAGTGCAGGCATGATTTATACCCTTTATAAAAATCAGATTACAACCGGGACCTTCCATGAAATGGGTATAAACCAATGGACTGAGGTGCTGCAATCCGGAACTGATTTTGCCAGCCATGTTTGTTCTTTTTATGAAAATTATATATCTATGGATTTTGCGAAGGTTTATTGGTAACAAGTCATTTTGAATATGATGATTTCACCGGTTACTCATTCAACTTCCTTATCAGGTTCAGGGCTGAGCCTGCTTTGAACCATTCAATCTGGTTTTCATTATAGGAATGATTTACGGCAAATTTCTCGCTGGACCCGTCTGCATGGTTCAGGCGTACGGCTAATGGTTTATTGGGCGCAAATTCCGTAAGACCAAGTACATCAATTTTATCATCTTCCCGGACTTTGTCATAGTCAGCAGGATTGTCGAAGGTGAAGGCCAGTATTCCCTGCTTTTTCAGGTTGGATTCATGAATACGGGCAAATGATTTGACCAGTACCACGCGGACACCCATATGCCTGGGTTCCATGGCTGCATGCTCACGGGATGAACCTTCACCGTAGTTGTCATCACCCACTACAATAGAACGCATTCCATTTTCTTTATAAGTCCTTGCCACATTCGGCGCTTTATCATATTCACCGGTAAGCTGGTTTTTAATCAGGTTGGCCTTGTCATTGAAAGCATTGATGGCCCCCAAAAACAAGTTGTTTGATATATTGTCCAGGTGACCACGGTAACGTAACCATGGTCCGGCCATGGAGATATGATCGGTTGTACATTTCCCTTTGGCTTTAAGAAGGAGGGGGAGTCCGGTCAGATCTTTCCCATCCCACTCATCAAAAGGTTCTAGCAACTGAAGTCTTTCTGAGTCTGGTTTAATGACCACTTCTATCTGAATTCCGTCTTCAGCAGGTGGTTGATAGCCGTTATCTTCAAAGCTAAAACCCTGGGAGGGTAATTCGATGCCTTTGGGTTCTTCCAGTTTTAGTTTTTCCCCGATTTTGTTTTCAAGATAATCGGTCAGTGGATTAAAAGTAAGATCACCGGCCAAGGATAATGCTGTGGTCAGCTCAGGGGAAGTAACAAAAGCATGGGTATTCGGATTGCCATCGTTGCGCTTGGCAAAGTTCCGGTTGAAAGAGGTAACGATGGAATTTTTTTCCTGTTTATCGGCATTATGTCTTCTCCATTGTCCGATACAAGGACCGCAGGCATTGGCCAGGACCACTCCGCCGATGTCCTCAAAAATTTGCAGCAGTCCGTCCCGTTCAATGGTATATCGTACTTGCTCGGATCCCGGGGTAACAGTAAATTCAGAACTGACTTTTAACCCTTTATCCAGGGCTTGTTTGGCGACCGATGCCGCACGGGTAATGTCTTCATAGGATGAATTGGTGCAGGAACCAATTAGTCCCACTTCAAATTTTTGTGGCCAGCCATTTTCTTTTACCGCTTTGCCGAATTCAGAAATTGGCCAGGCCTTATCCGGGGAAAACGGCCCATTGATGTGTGGCTCAAGTTCGGACAAATTGATTTCAATAACCTGGTCAAAATATTTTTCGGGGTCATTATAAACTTTTTCGTCACCTGTCAGATGTTCAGATACGCAGTCTGCTTCATGGGCAACATCCTTACGCCCTGTTCCTTTGAGGTAAGCGCTCATTTTTTCATCGTAACCAAATATGGAAGTAGTGGCCCCAATTTCTGCACCCATGTTGCAAATGGTGCCTTTACCGGTGGCTGAAATTGTTTCAGCCCCTTCTCCAAAGTATTCAAGAATAGATCCGGTGCCTCCTTTTACGGTCAGAATGCCTGCCACCTTTAGAATGACATCTTTGGCTGAAGTCCAGCCGTTCATTTTACCTGTTAGCTTTACTCCAATAATCTTTGGAAATTTAAGCTCCCAGGGCATTTCAGCCATAACATCCACAGCGTCTGCTCCACCAACACCTATGGCCACCATTCCCAATCCACCTGCATTGGGCGTATGTGAGTCTGTACCTATCATCATCCCGCCAGGAAAGGCATAATTTTCCAACACTACCTGATGGATAATGCCGGCTCCCGGATTCCAAAATCCGATGCCATACTTATTAGACACGGAGGAGAGAAAATCAAAAACTTCTTTGTTGGTGATTTTTGCTTCTTCCAAATCCTCTTTTGCCCCGGATTTGGCCTGAATAAGGTGGTCACAATGCACGGTGGTTGGTACGGCGGTTTTGTCTTTACCGGACTGCATAAATTGTAATAAAGCCATTTGGGCTGTAGCGTCCTGCATTGCCACCCGGTCCGGCTGAAAATTCACATAATCCATTCCCCTCTTGTATGGCTTTACAGAGGCTTTATCATACAGATGGGAATACAAAATTTTCTCTGTAAGACTCAATGGACGGTTAACCGCTTTACTGATTTCTTTAATCTTCGCCGGTAATTGCTTATAATGTTCTTTGATGATATTAAAATCGAAAGCCATATGCTTAAAATGTTTGTTTTAAAAATAAGGATGCCATTTAGCGGCAATAAGTTAACTAATTGTTTTTAAACGTTTTAAATGCGGCTTAGTACCGCTATTTAAAAAGTATATTTTAAGAACTTAACAGATTGGGATATATTGTTGTTTAGTTATACCAATAAAAAAGCTGCTTTATTCGGTTTAAAGCAGCTTTCTTTTATGTGTTATTATTTTAAGTCTATTAAAATACTAATTGGTAAACAATCAATGTGTTCTGTATTAAAAAACCCCTCACATACAATTCAAAAGGGTGAACAAT
>CAYFUP010000216.1:0-3563 GCA_964346235.1 uncultured Bacteroidales bacterium
ATTGTTTTGAACAGTGTATGTTCCAAAGACCTTTTGGCATCTCCTGCAGATAGCATTGCCGGAAAAAATCTGGAAGAACAGATCTTAACCAACAGGGATACCATCTATTACTGGAAAAGTATTTCCAGGGGCAATGTACCGGTCGCTGTCCTGGATGAAGCGGGAATAAAACTGTCTCATTACAAGAATACCCGGGTAATTATTCATAAGCTGATCAGGGATATGAATCAGACAATTGTATATTATGAAAACAATGGATATCCATTTGCCGAAATACAATTAACTGATGTGGTTTTTGATGATAACCATATCAGCGCTTCTTTTCTTTTAAACAAAAATCCATTCTATCAGTTTGACAGCATTATCATGAAAGGGGATCTCAAAATTAACCCTGCTTATCTGCGAAATTACATTGGAATTAAGAAATATGAACCATACAATGAAGAGAAGGTAAGCAATATATCGGCCATGATCATGAAGAATGAATTTATTGAAGAAATCAGGCCGGCAGAACTGGGTTTCAAAGACCAATCAGTGGATGTTTATACTTACCTTCGTAAGGAACCCGCCAATCTCATCAATGGAATTATAGGCATAGCTCCGGGAAACGAGATTGATAACCTGCAGCTTACCGGAAATGTAAAACTTCATTTGATCAATGCATTGCGGCAAGGGGAAGTCCTAGATATCGACTGGCAAAAACTGGAATCAAGTTCTCAACGTTTATATACTGGTTTTAGCTATCCCTATTTGTTTGGCACTTCAATAGGTATTGGGATTGATTTTGATTTGTATAAACAGGATTCTTCTTTTTTAACCATTCATACAAGATTATCAGGAAAATATCATTTTAAAGGAAGCAACCATGTTTATCTGTATTATAAAAACAGATCATCCCGCATCATCAATCAAGGAAATGGGCTGAACATAAGAGGGTATGCCACCAATATGTATGGATTCGGTTTGGATTGGAATAGCCTGGATAATCTTTATAATCCTTCCCGGGGAAGCATTGTTAACGGAAGTTTTGCGACAGGTCATAAAGTGATGAACCAGACCGATAAAAGATCTACACAAATCGAGTCCAACATGAGACTGACGACTTTCATTCCTTTTCTCAATTATTTTACAATCAAGCTGGAGGGAGATTATGGAGGCATATATGGGGAGCATTTATATACCAATGAATTAATGAGATTGGGGGGACTGACTACCATTCGGGGATTTGATGACAATTCCATTTTCGCTTCTCAATATGGAATCTTTACCCTGGAAGTCAGGTATCTTTTTCAATCCATGTCTAATATTCATTTGTTCTGGGATGGGGGCTATTATGAAAGCAAGGAGGAAACAATGCTTACCAGCGATACACCTTACAGTATTGGCACTGGTTTTATGCTTTCGACCACTTCAGGGATATTTTCATTTACCTATGCTGTTGGGAAGCAGTTTAATAACCCCTTAAAACCTCTGGAAGGAAAAATCCATGTCGGTTACATAAATCGTTTTTGATTTACTCAGGTTAGTTTATTTTGAGATCAATTCTTAATTTATCTGAATTGTAGTTTTATTCCTAAAACGAATGGTTGCCTTTTAAACCGCTTGGATTCCTCGTGATTCTGTCACATCCTTTTTATGCATCGATAGAATAAGTGGGGTTCATCCGTTTAAAATTTGATTATTCATGCTGGAAATTTCCCATATCGTAGAGTGCGGAGCGTGTGACAAAATCAAACTTGGCTTTGTTTTCAGCACGTGCTTTTTTGATGAATATTTCGGCTGATTTCCAATATTTGTCTTCCCGATTCGTATCCAACACCAACAGATAACCCATGATAATGTTGCCGGCCATTTCTACCAGTCTCCGTGCATGAAAATCAAAAAATTCAGTATTTTCAAAACCGTTGACATGGGTGACGGCCTGCTCATAATCCTCCGTCATTCCAATTAGGGTTCTTCTGTAATTTGATAATTCAGGTTTTAAGTCGATGATTTCATATTCCCGGATTTGTTTCAGGTAAGCGCCGGTACTGACGCCTCTTACGGCAGCGACGACCTGCAACTGGGTAGTCCCCTCATAAATGGAGGTTATCCTTGCATCCCTGTAAATCCTTTCAATCGGATAGTCCTTCATGAAACCTGACCCTCCATGAATCTGTAAGGCATCATAAGCAATCTGGTTACAATATTCGCTGGAAAGGCCCTTCACCAGAGGAGTAAATACATCCGCTAGTTTCTGATATTTTTTCTGTTCATCCCTTTCTTCTTTTTCCAGTTTTCGTTCATGAGAAATATTGGTATAAGCTTTATAAATATCCACGAAGCGTGCTGTTTCATATAACAGGGATCTTGAAGCATCCAGTCTGGCTTTCATTTCACCTAACATTTCATATACTGCCGGAAAATCAATGATAAGTTTACCGAATTGTTTTCTTTCTTTCGCATATATAAGGGCTTCCCGGTAGGCTGCTTCAATGATTCCGACGGACTGTGCAGCAATACCCAGTCGGGCACTGTTCATCAGTGACATGACGTATTTGATTAATCCCATTTTGCGACTGCCTACCAATTCTGCCGGTGCATCTTTGAAGACAAGCTCGCAAGTCGGTGACCCTTTAATGCCCATTTTATTTTCGATTCGCCTAACCTGGACGGCCATGTGTTTTTTATCATAAATAAACATGGACAAGCCACGTCCATCATATGTTCCTGATTCTGAGCGGGCGAGGACAAGGGATATGTCTCCGTCGCCATTTGTAATAAATCGCTTGACACCATTCAGATACCACTGATTTTTTTCTTCATCATAGGTGGCTCTTATTTGTACTGCCTGTAAGTCCGATCCTGCATCGGGCTCCGTTAGATCCATGGCAGCAGTATCGCCTTTAGAAAATCGTGGCAGGTATTTTTCTTTTTGGTCATCATCGGCAAATTCATGAATGGTTTCAGCGCAGTCCTGTAATCCCCATATATTGACAAAACCTGCATCAGCTCTTGACACAATGTCAGCAGCCATGATGTATGGGACAATCGGGAAGTTTAACCCTTCATATTTGCGGGGCAGTGTAATACCCATCAGCCCGGCCTTATTCAAAGCATCCAGGTTTTCCTGGGTGCCTTTGGCGTAATATACCCTTCCGTTTTCAAGTTTAGGACCTTCGGCGTCAACCGATTCGGCATTTTCTGCAATGATATTTCCGCAAATATCCCCTACAATATCAAGGATTCTGTCATAGTTATCCATTGCATCTTCAAAGTCCATCGGGGCATAGTCATATTGACCTTTGTCCGCAAAGTCCCTTTCCTTTAAAGCGACTATTTTTCTCATTAAAGGATGGGAAAGATGGAATTTCAAATCAGGATTATCTGTATAATAATTTGCCATGTTTTATTAATTGTTTTTAATCAATGTTCAGTCAGTAATTATTTAGTGGTTCTAAGAAAACGTCAATAGCTGCGTTATGCTCACCTTAAGCACCAGTCATTTACGAATAGTAAACTCCTGATGCTTAAGGCTCGCATGCCTTGTTCTTGACGCCTTCTTAAAACCACTTTAGAATAAC
>CAYFUP010000217.1:0-3517 GCA_964346235.1 uncultured Bacteroidales bacterium
TATAAATTAAATAAAGTCAACTATTTCGTTTCAAATGCCGATGGAGCCCTCATGTATATGTTATCTCATTTTGTGAACGGGCGTTGATGAGGGGTTCATACGAGATAAATATTAATTCTAACCATTGTATTTCAAACAAATAATCAATTCTATAACTAACTTTCAAGTTTCAAACCGTATGGAGCCCTCATGTTTATTTGCCTTCGGCGTGCTCGCAAGCTCGGTTCATCTCCTTGTTGTGAAGGATAGTTGAGAAAGGATTCATTCCTGTTTATAGTCATTTATATCTCTCAATATCATGCTCAGAACCAATCCACTTAAGAAACTCTTTTTAAATACCGCATTGGTTTCCTGTTTGCTTTTTTCTGTGAACTTCTCTTCTCCGGGTCATCACCTTTTTCAGGAAGATGAATGTGGCGTTCAGTTTTGTCATGTTGCCCTTAAAAATCATGCCATTTTATTCCATTTATTGACATCTGATCCATTTTGGGCATTCATTATTAGTACAAAAAATTCAATGGACAATGCCTTCTTTTGTAAAAGAAATCATTAATTGAAGGACTGTTAGTTATAAAAAATGAATAAATCATTTATTTGCGAGTACTAAATTATAAAAAATTACGATATTATAATTGAATTGTTAATCTATTATGGTGTGAAACATATTTATTTATTTAGTTATAAATTTACATCTTTTTAAAATAAAAAAAAACTTTTTTTGTAAATCATTTAAAATAAATTACAAGAATGAGTCAAGCTAAATCATCGGATGAAATGTCTTTTTTGGACCATCTTGAACAATTGCGTTGGCATATCCTACGTTCAGGTATCGCCGTCATTGTCCTGGCAGTGGTAGCATTTATTTTTAATGAAATTATTTTTGACGGCATCATTATCAAACCAAAAAATCCTGATTTCATTACCAACGTGATATTATGTGATTTTGGTGATATTGTAAACATAAAGGCATTATGTATTAATTCTCAGCCGTTTGAAATCATTAATATTAATATGGCAGGTCAATTTTCTTCCCATATCATGGTTTCCATTGTAGTTGGAATTATAGCATCTTTTCCATATATATTCTATGAGTTTTGGCGGTTTTTAGAACCTGCCCTGTATGCGGAAGAGAAATCATATTCTAAAGGAGCTGTATTTTATAGTTCTTTGTTGTTTTTGCTTGGTGTTTTATTCGGATATTTTATCATCGTCCCTTTGTCTGTACATTTTCTGGGATCCTATGCCGTGAGTGTGGAAGTGGTGAACCAGATTAACCTGAAATCTTATATTTCAACGGTCACCTCCGTATGCCTGGCTGCTGGAGTGATATTTGAATTGCCGGTTTTGGTTTATTTTCTTAGCAAAGTTGGCCTTGTTACGCCTTCTTTTTTAAGAAAATACAGGAAACATTCGATAATAGCCATATTATTGCTTTCTGCCATTATTACGCCCCCTGATATTTTCAGTCAGGTGCTGGTTTGCCTGCCTCTGATAGTTTTGTATGAAGCCGGGATCATCATTTCGAAAAGAATCCAGCAAAACGATCCCCTCCATGCCGATGATTAAAAGATTAAAATATGATAATTAAAAGATTGTGATATAATATATAAATCAGCGGAATATGGAAAACAATACATTCAAGTTATGGACAAGCGAACTGATAAAAAGATACAGGAAAAGGGAAGTGGTAAAAAATGTTTCCATATCTGTTGAACAAGGTGAAATTGTCGGGCTGCTTGGTCCAAACGGGGCCGGAAAAACAACTACTTTTTATATGATTGTGGGCCTGATTACTCCCAATCAGGGAAGGATTTATCTTGACAAAGATGATATTACCAAGTTACCGGTTTACAAAAGGGCTCAGCGCGGAATCGGATATCTTGCGCAGGAAGCATCGGTTTTCAGAAAATTAAGTGTGGAAGACAACATTAGTGCGATTCTGGAATTGACCAGTCTGAGTAAAAGTGAACAAAAAGACCGGCTTGAATCTTTACTGGCTGAGTTTGGATTAAACAGGGTCAGGAAGAGCCTTGGGATTCAACTTTCAGGAGGTGAGCGTAGGAGGACAGAGATAGCCAGGGCCCTGGCTACCAAACCAAAATTTATTTTGCTGGATGAACCTTTTGCCGGTGTCGATCCCATTGCTGTAGAGGATATCCAGGATATAGTAAGCAAGTTAAAAGAAAAAAACATCGGAATCCTCATTACTGATCACAATGTACATGAAACCCTGTCTATTACGGATAGGGCTTATCTTCTTTTTGAAGGGGAGATTCTTAAATCAGGTACTGCCACGGATTTGGCAAATGATGAGCGGGTTCGCCGGGTTTACCTGGGACAAAATTTTGAGCTGCGATAATCCTGTGCTGAACCTTTATTTTTTTCTCACCTTATGCCCTCAGCGGGTACAAAATGAATATGAACTTTTTGATGTCCGGGTTAAATTATTTGCTCAATTCATAGGCTGTAACCCGGTTATCAAAGAATGTTGGGATTAACAGCATTTTTTTGCTTTTCGCAAAATCTATATCGGCAGCTTGCAGTTTATCCGGAGTATAAAGCACCAGCACTTCATTTTCCCGGTCAGGATGCAATAATTGCACGCGTCCCTGCCAGTTGGAAACCAGATATTCGTGTTTGCCCAAACCCGGCACGAGTCCGTCTATACCACCAGTGTTGGAAATAAATTCCTCTGATTCACCTGAATCATAGTCCATGGATAGAATTTTACCCCTGATGCCCACAAGCAATTCATTTTTTAAGGCATACAATCCGTTAGGCCTGTTGATGTCATCACCAGCGACCCAAACTTTGAACTTTCCTCCGGATAATCTGTAAATGGCATTTCCCCTGGAATCAGATACGAAAACTTCCCCTTTGGAATTTATGGCGACATCATTCAAAAACTTTGCTTCTGAGGCTTCAAAGGTTTCTTCCACTTTTCCCTTTTTAATGTTTATCTTAACCAGTCTGTCAATATCCGAAACATACAGATAATCACCATCTACCCACATTCCTTTTGGGGCATCCAGCCCTGTCACCCATTTCAAATCCATGATTTGTCCGTCTGTTCTCAATCTGGAAATAAATCCGTTACCGTCTTTTTCCGCAGCTTCCCCTCCAATACTGGCCACGTAAATAACATCCTTTTTTTTATGGTAAAAAACAGATTCCGGCACATCGAAAGATGCGTCGGAGGCCCATTTGAAGCTGACCTTTTCATTTTTAACAAATTTTTTGGCAAGGTCTTTGTCATTAAGAACCTGCTTTAAAGCAAGCGAGGATAATGCCACGATAACGATCAAAATTAAATACTTTTTCATAATGGTTGATTTTAATGAAACAATGATTAATATTTAGAGCCTATAAGAAAACTTTTCTATTTTTATTAAAGTGGTTTTCTTAGAACCACTTTAGAATAATTTGTTAGTTTTAGAGGATTTTCAGATGATCGTCCTTATTTAAAACTACATTGAATAAACAAGGATAAAAACAATATGTTTTTTTATAAATTATT
>CAYFUP010000218.1:0-3452 GCA_964346235.1 uncultured Bacteroidales bacterium
ATTTTCAACCCTTATATACATCGCTAATCTTAAAATTAAAGTTTTTTGGATAATTGGGATGTTGCTAATTTTCGGGATAGTTAGATGGATTATAATTAAATCTATTTCAAAACCAATTTATTTTAAAGGTTTAAGATGGATTGTGAAAACGAATTATTCATTATCTATTCGAAAGCTATCTTTCCGAAAGAAAGGAACCAAATATGAAGCATATTGTCCAAAATGTAGAGTCGAAATGATAGCTGAAGATATTAATTCTAATGACCCTGAGGGATTTATTGTATGTCCACTTTGTCATAGAAAAGTTTTTATTGACTTTGAGGATTTAGACCATATAGATAAAATCAAATTCTCAAAGTAAAATTTTATTAAGCGCTCTAATAATCTTTGTATGGCTTTGCCCAAACTTTCTTAAAACCGCAATTAACTGATAAATAAAGAAATAACTTGTTATTCTTTGAATAAAGAACGATTCCATAATTCCATCCGGTATAGAAGTCAGTCCATTTACATAAGACCCATAATTGGATACATACTCCAATAATTGGACTTTATGGATGACAAGATGATTGGATTGAGTCTATAGTGGAGAATAATCTTTCACAAAATTTATTATATTCGAATGAGCCAAAAAAATTAACATATGACTAATTTTCAGGATAAAGCGAATTTCATCTGGGGCATCGCCGATCTGTTAAGGGGTGATTACAAGCAGGCAGAATATGGCAAGGTTGTTCTGCCTTTTACAATTTTACGCAGGCTGGATTGTTTGCTGGAAGATACCAAGCCCCAGGTGTTGAAGCATTATGAAAAAATTAAAGGCCAGGGCGATGAGATGATCGATATGATCCTCAACCAGAAATCGGGTTACCGGTTTTTTCACAACCACAGCCCTTTTACCTTTGAAAAGCTGGTGGCCGATCCCGATAACATGGCCGGCAACCTTCGGAATTACATTGCCGGATTTTCGGTAAGCGTCAAGGAGATATTTGAAAATTTCCGGTTTGATGAGCAGATTACCCGGCTGGAAGAGGCGGATCTACTTTTTCAGATTGTCAAGGAATTCAACAACATTGATCTGTATGAACTGCATGAGCTGCAGATGGGATATATTTTCGAGCATCTTATCCGCAAATTTGCCGAGGCTTCCAATGAAACGGCAGGGGAACATTTCACCCCAAGGGAAGTGATCAAGCTGATGGTTCATCTGCTGTTCGCTGAAGATTCCAATATATATAGAGACGGCATTATCAAAAACATGTATGATCCGGCATGTGGAACGGGCGGCATGCTGTCCGTGGCCGACCAGTATTTTCACGACCACAACACCAGCGAGAGTTCGGTTTTGAACCTGTTTGGCCAGGAACTGAATCCAGAAAGCTATGCCATTTGCAAAGCGGATTTGATGATTAAAGGACAAGATCCTCAAAACATCAAACAGGGAAATTCTTTTACACAGGACGGACTGCCAAACGAGAAGTTTGACTATATGCTGTCCAATCCTCCTTTCGGAGTGAACTGGAAAAAAGTAAGGGACAGGATTAAGGCGGAGCATGAAGAACAGGGGTTCGGAGGCCGTTTCGGTGCCGGCCTGCCAGGCGTGAGCGATGGTTCGCTTCTGTTCCTTCAGCATATGATCTCTAAGATGAACCCGGAAGGCTCGCGCATTGCCATTGTTTTTAGCGGTTCACCCTTGTTTACCGGCCAGGCAGGCCAGGGCGTGTCCAACATCAGAAAATGGATCATAGAAAATGACCTGCTGGAAGGCATTGTTGCCCTTCCCAATCAACTGTTTTACAACACCGGTATCAATACCTACATCTGGATGCTGAACAACAACAAAAGGCCTAAGCGGAAAGGGAAAATTCAATTGGTAAATGCCGTGGAGTATTACCGGGATATGAAACGGAGCCTTGGGGAGAAACGGCATGAGGTAGCAGAGGAACAAATTGACGAGATCACTCAATTTTTCTGCAATTTTGAAAATACGGAGATTTCCAAGGTATTTGACAACAAGGATTTTGGTTACACACGAATAACTGTTGAACGGCCTCAAAAAGAAAACGGTGAAATTGTAAGAGACTCCAAAGGAAAGCCCCAAGCGGATACCAACCAGAGGGATTACGAGAATGTGCCCTTAAAAGAAGACATTGAGGAATATTTCAACCGGGAAGTCAAACCCCATGTTCCCGATGCCTGGATTGACCACAGCAAAAGCAAGGTGGGGTATACCATCAATTTTACCCGGTACTTTTATCAATATAAGCCTTTAAGGCCCACTGAAGAGATCAAAAAGGATATCCTGGAAATTGAAAACGAACTGGAAGATAAAATTCATCAAATCCTACATTAAAACACTGCCGACATGAAATCCCATGAAACATTTGATTCCACCAAGACAAATTTGTATGACCTGTTAAAAAACATCAAAGAAGGTAAGCTGCAATTGCCGGATTTTCAGAGAAGCTGGATTTGGGATGATTGGAGAATTAAGGGATTGGTTGCCAGCGTTGCAAAATCTTTCCCCATAGGTGCCATCATGTTACAGGAGACAGGAAATCCCGAAGTTCAGTTTAAAACCCGTCCCATTGAAGGTGCCAATAACGATGCTGAACCCGAAAAGCTCATCCTGGATGGCCAGCAACGATTAACTTCCTTATTTCAAGCCATTATTACCAATCAGGTAGTAGAAACCAGAAATGAAAAGGGCCATAAAGTCAAGAAATGGTATTACATTGACATGGAAAAAGCCCTGAGTGAATTTTACGACCTGGAAGAATCCATCGTGTCAGTCCCGGAAGATCGAATGATAAAACGGGATTTTGGCAGAGAGATCGAATTGGATCTTTCTGAAAAAGAATACGAATACCAAAACCTCATGTATCCTGTTCATATGGTGGATGAATACCATGACTGGAGGGCCGGATTTAATAAACACTGGAAGTATGATTCCGAAAAAATGGAATTGTGGGATGAATTTGAAGCCCGGGTTATTAATAACTTTAATCACTACATGCTTCCCGTCATCATTATGAAAAAGGAAAATGAAAAGGAGGCCATCTGTCAGGTTTTCGAGAAGGTGAATACGGGGGGTGTTACTTTAAGTGTATTTGAATTGCTTACAGCCACCTTTGCAGCCGATGGATATGTATTGAGGGATGAATGGCAAAAAATTAAAAATCAGTTTTCGGAATATAGTGTGTTGAATGGTGTTCAAAATGATGATTTCCTTCAGGCAGTCAGCTTGCTGACTTCTTATCACCGGCGCAAAAAAGTAGCAGAAGAGCATTCTGAAAGTGGGAAGCTCCCTCCTGTTAGCTGTAAGAGGAAAGATATCCTTAAACTTAAACTTGAGGAATTCAAGCAATGGAAAAATCAGGCAATACAAGGATTCCTGAAAGCAGCCAAATTTCTCCACACTCAATTCCTCTTTGATTCCAAGGATCTGCCCT
>CAYFUP010000219.1:0-3418 GCA_964346235.1 uncultured Bacteroidales bacterium
GTTTTTAGCATTTCATAAGCCAGATTATGATCACCAAAGGCCCAATGCGGTTCATTCCGAAGAAAATAACCAATCATATACGGGTTATTTTTATAAGGCTTCAATTGCTGAGCATATTTTTTGGCAGCATCCAGGTATTCAGAAGAAAACACATCCGGAAAATCCCTTGAAAGCTGAATATCTGTCCGGGGGAAGTTGCTCATCTGGTAAACAAAAGGCATATCCGAGTGATTTATGAAGCCTTCATCTGACCAATTCCCTATTGTATTAAAGCGGTAATCCTTCAATAAACCTTCGACCATATTATTCCAGTTCAAAAGCCAATCGTCTTCAAAAACCCTCAAAAGGTTTGCTTTAGCAAAATTAAAACTTGTCGTCTTTCTTTTAGAATGACTTTCATATGCCTGGCCAAGCACCGGATCACTTTCTTCCGGCAACCAACCCAAAAGCTCTTCCCTGCCGGTTATAGGAGCAGTAACAGAAGGCCTTATACGATCAATGCCTGTACTTAAAAAAGCATAACCTTCAGGATCAACAAACCACCATCTACTACCATCAAAATGAGTCCGGAAAAAGCCGGTGCCTTCAAAATTCAGGGCTTTCCAGCCACCATATCGGCTCCATTCATCAGGCCAGTCAGACTGGCTGATTTTTTCACTAAAACGTGTTAATGATCGCTTTAAATGATCCTCGCTTCTGATCTTTCCTTTCCAGTTCCTTACAGCCCATTGTCCAAACTGATCAACATAATTCTCTGCAGGTTGAGGCTGTTTTCCAGGTAAATCCTGTGTCAATTCAACAGAATTGATATTCAAAGTGGTTTTTAAACGCTCCTTAACAGGTGCAAGTCTAAGCCTGACACTTCCTATATCATCCGGATCCAGTCGCTCACCCAAAACCGTCCCCTTTAACTGTCTAAAATAACGAGGCAAGAAAATCTCCTGCCCATCAAGATAATCAAGTGGAACGATAACATTGGTCTTTATTTTAGGTAGAACACCAATTTTAAAAGAAATAGCAGGCTTTTCTTTATCTTTTTGTCCGGATACTCCTCCTTGTTCTACAATATGCTGATCATTCTTATGAAAATGTTCTTTAGAAAAGAAATCAACATACAAAATTGCACTATATTCATTTTCATGATAAACATTCAATATCAAATAATTAAACCCAGCCCAATCCTTATCTTCCTTCTCCCTGTCTATTTCCAGAGCATCGGTTTCCTTCGCAGGATGTAATATTAACCCACTATCTCCTTTCGAGACAAATGTATATTGCTCGCTGAGAGGATCCAGGTCAAATGTCCGAAATTCCGGTTCTTCACCAGCATGTTTACATCCTGCAAGCAGGAAAAAATGAATAATAAAAACCAGGCAGATTTGTTTAATCATCAGAAAAAAATTGACATCTCATAAAAATAATGCATTCCAAATATTTCTATAATACCATCAAACTACTCAGCCTTATCATGAATCTGATACATAACCTTACTGGACAAACTGATGGCTTTTCTCATTTCATCATAGGGCTGATCGGTAATATCTACCAATCCAACAGTCTGGTTCTCTCCATCCATTTCCCGGCCGGTAATATGCTGATCAACATACTGATACCAATGACATCCAACAGAATAAGGCATGCCCGCCCATGTTTTCACATAGTCCTGATAATACCTCAACCTTTCATCAGGAGTAAAAGCCTGATATTTAGGTGGCAATTGCCGTTCACTACGGAGCGGAAGATGATGTTCTCCAATTAAGATAGGACGGCCGGTTTTTTCATACCAGGCATCCATTTGGTCTTTCTTCGGCTTTAGTGCATAAACATTAACAGTAAGAACATCACAATATTTTCCGGCCTGCTCAAGAATATGATCCGGCTTTAACTTACGGGTAAACCGGCAACTCAAATACATATGATTTGGGTCATACTTTTTAAGGGTTTTAGCAATAAAACTAAAATATTGCTCAGCATAATGCGTCTCAAGCAAAACCTCATCATCTTTAAAAGCATCATTATCAGCCATTCCTTCGCTGTTAAAATTTCTCACGGCACTCCAATCAGCAAGTTCTGTCCCCCAGGCATTATTAATATCCTCAACTGAATGATACTTTTTTCTCATTAACTTTTCCCATTCATAACGTAAAGGAACATCATCCGGTGAGATCTCCAACAAATTCAAATGCCCCCATCCCCCTTCATTATCGACGAAATACCCCAGCAACATTGGGTCATCCTTAAATTCGGCAGCATGTGACATAACAGAATCGGCAAATTTTTGCCATTCGGGATCAAACACATCAGCGATTCTTTTTTTAAGATACAAGCCTTTTTTTTCTGTCACTCTAAAACTATGTGTATAAGGCATATCCGAATCTTTGAGTAAACTCAGATCGCTCCAATTACCAATCGTATTCATTCCCCATGACCGAAGTCTTTTAAAAGCCATTTTCTTCCAACCTTCTTTACCTCCATATTTACGATGAATATTCCAGCTATAAAGACTAACACAGGTATCAGCTTCATAAGCATTAGGGAACTTTTCCTGATCCGGCAACTCCTCAAAAAGATATTTCCGGTCAGCAAAAATCGTCACATCCGCAAAGCTATGTTTTGTTCTGACGCCTGTAACACCTAAGGACCAAAAAGGTTTCCCGTCCGGTGTTATCAGCCACCACTTGCCATCATCTTTCTGAACCCGGAAAAAACCGGAAGCATCAAATTGTTTTCCATCTTTCCATGCGCCATGGTGATCCAGGTGATCATATCCCGGCAATGAATCTATATACTTTTTTTCTTCTTCGAGCGAAGCGTAAAACTGATCAAGATTATCTACTTTCCTGCTCCATTCACCCCGAATTCTTTGTCCAAAAGGATCTACTACCGGTAAAGGAAGCGTATCACTGGTTTTGATCAGTTCAATATCTGAAAGCACCAGATCAAATTCAGGACTAAAAGCTGACGCTTCAATATGAATAGAATTAGGTGAATAGATATCTTTATTTCTCGCAATCAATGGCAAATCTGCCAAAAACATTTCCCCCTCATAAGCCGCTCCGGGAGACAAATCCATTTGATGCGGCATGCGATTCCTTGCTCCATGAATATTAAAAACCACCATCACATCAAAAGGATTCATATTCTGGATCTTAAATTTCAAATATTTGTACTTCATCCAATCATCAGGTAAACCAAGCGATTCAATGACCATATCTACTTCACCAAGCGAATCAACAAAATGGAGCATTGCACCATCTTCATGATTAGAAGCAGAAGCATTTTTAAACTTAACCATCTCTTTCTTTACCATTTTTCCACCACCTGCTTGTTGTCCCTCGTACTGTTCAACAACAGCAGAAGTGGTATCATAAAGGATGCTCAAATCAGCAGGAATTCGCTTCTCAACATCCTTGCACCC
>CAYFUP010000220.1:0-3382 GCA_964346235.1 uncultured Bacteroidales bacterium
CTGCATTGCGATCAATGAAGGTGGTGTCATTATACCCGGTTGTAGCAATATGCACCGAATCACGGAAAATTTTATATTCGATATGATCCTTATAAAATGTCTGATGAACAAAGGGATGCACATTGTCAGGGATGGCATTCCATGTTAAATGAACTTCATTACAATGTTTCCCCTGGGTTGCGCTGAGCTTATCGGGTTTTTCGGGCCGGTAAGCATGAACAGTTTTATAAGTCGTTTCATTGTCATGATCATAATCAATATACCTTAGCTGGATGGCCTGATTGTAATGACCGTCACGGGGGCGCCAGGCGATAAACAGTTCATTCCCATCGGGATCACAAACATCACAATCTCCGTATTCCAGCCAGGTGCTTTCCACATCTTCATCATCATTGGCTGTATAGTTTTCCTCATCATGTTCATGAACCACCACTATGTCCACCCAATCCCCGTTGTTGTTACGGTAAGAGACTTTTCCTGCAAATAAGATTTCCAGAACTACAGAACCATTGGCATTATTTTCAGAAATCACATACCAATGATCGGCAAAAGCGTTTGCAGCGCATGTAAACGCTATAAAAACAATCGCTGCCATCCGGATGAAAAAAACTTTCATATCAATCTGCTTTTAGGTTAAATAATAATATGTTTATTGCCTGGTTACCGTTGAATTATTGAATCATTTATCCAATTATTTTTTAAATCGATGAATCAGTTAATCATTGAATTACTTGTTCGATTAATTACTGAATCGTTGAATTGGCTGATTATTGAAGGACTTGTTCGATTAATTATTGGTTGAATCATTTATCCTCAGTTTTATTGTTTATTCATGATACAGCGGACTGAAACAGCCTGGGTTTTGTAGTTATTGTCAGGTTGAATATTTTCGCTGTCATGCCTTAACTGATAATGCCTTGTTTCCTGGGCGTTGATTTCTTTAGCCATTCCAAAATAAGCGGTTTCTTTTAATTCATTGTAAAATCCACCCGACTTAAAACCGGCGCCCCTGGCAGAAAAACCACTGGTATTGACTGCCCCGGTATTGGGGGAGTTCCAATGAACGGTACCGGTTTCCTTTAATTTTCCACCGGCTCCGGCAGGATTGCCGCCTAAATGATCAATCAGTGTTTTCCACTCTTCTTCGGTAGGTATATGAAAACCGGCCGGACAAACCCCCTGATGTTTTTCCCCAATTAATTCGGAACAATTGGCAGTCTGACAGGAATCGGGCAACTGCATCATCTCGGTCCATGTATATATTCCCCCATAAGTAGCAAGGTTGGCAGAATTGTCATCGTAGGCAAACTTTTCAATGGTATCATTGTTTGATGGTTTTTCTGCAGCGCTAAGGGTATCCCCTACATTCAGGCTTTGAGTCATCCAAACCTGATCTCCAATCATGGAAAAGTTATATCGCTTTTCATCCCTTTGATCAACATAAAAACCATCTGTGCGGCTTAACCAGAATGTATTCGACCTGGCCAGCACGATATTGTTAATAGAATCCAGGGCCGCGATTAAGGAATCCACTTTCTTTTCCAGTTTGGGGTTTGATGCAGACTGATGGGCGAAGTCAACAGAATCCGGCAAAACAACAAAATTGCCATCCGTAAGTCTCAGTGTATCATTTGAAAGCGACAATGCCTGAAGTTCATTGGATTTGTCATGATCAATGTCGGATGGAATATCTGTTATTTTCTCAAACCCAAGTTCAAAGTTTTCATCTGGACTGCCAGCTGTTCCGGCATATGAGATGGAATCTGGTAAAACAACATGACCGCCATCCGTAAGAAAAATCGTGTCATCGGAAATCGAGAGCACGGGTTTGTCAAGCACCTGTTCATAACTCAACATAAAATTTTCTGAGGGCTGAGACGCATATTTGGCTTTTCTGATGCTATCCGGAAGCTGAATTTGGTTTTTCCTGGAAATGCGGAGGGTGTATCCGGAACGGGTTAATGTTTGCAATTCATTGGTGGTATCTTTGTCCCACGGATTGGTTTGTTGAAACAAAATATAGTCTTTGAGATCAGGCTTGTTGGACAAATCAGAGTAATTACCACTAAAGGTATTTCCCGCTTCATCCGCATATTTGGCGTAGGGAACCGAAACGATCTGGGAAGTACCCATGTCTTTATGGTTTCCACTTCCTTCTGCATCCATCCTTACCTTTAAATAAAGCTTTTGGCTACCCCAGGCTATATCCGAAAAGCTGCCGTTTATTGTATTTCCTTCCCCGATGTTCAGGTTGATAATGCCAAAATCATTGGTTGTTATGGAATGGGTTTCAACATACACAGGGTTTCCGGATTCGCTGTCCTCCAGTATGCTGATTTCCAGCATCACCTCCTGGTTGGCCATGATATTCCCAAGCGCGTCCCGCGCTACAGCCTGATAGTGAACGGCATCTGGACTTTGTGCCAATACGATTATCATATTAAACAACAGACCGAAAAGCAAGGTTATTTTTTTCATTTCATTTAGGTTTTTTTATAAAAAATCATTTTCTGGTTTAGGGTAACTTTTCCATTATACTTTTTAATAATTGGTTCATCATCAATTATTGTCCTTTGATAATTTTAAATACTTTTCGTTTGTTACCGAAAGTTAGATGAACCATGTAAACACCTTTGCTGTAATTTTCCAGGGAAATTTGGGTATGTTTGTTATGAAGCCCCTGATGGTATAACAATTGACCCCGGGCATTATACATTTCAAGTTTTATTTGATTGTATTGATTATCATTCAACTTTCCGTTGCCAGTGAAAGATTTGCTGGCATAAGTTTTTCCGGTCACTTGATTGCTTGTTTCCACGAGGATATAATCATCCGCAGGATTCGGGTAAACCCTTATTTTTACTGGGAAACTGCCACGGCTTTGGTCAATATCCGTTTGAACTTCAATAAAGATTTGCTGAAACCCCTGTGTCAGGAATAGGCTATCCGAACCGATGGTCTGTATAGCAGATTGTCCTATGGTCCAGCTCAGCGAATTTTTATTCTCCTGGTAGTTTCCGGCGTTACTGAGCGACTGATTGGTTAAGGTTTGACTGAACAGAATGGTTGAAAATAAACAAAAAAGCGATGTAACCAGGCTTCTGTAAAAAACTTTATCGGTTATCATTTTTTCTGAATTTTGTGAACGGTTAACTTTTAATCAACCAAAAAGTTCATTTATAAAAATAATGACTTGTAATGCTATTTTTCATAATATACTTTTCAAAAGTTTATCATTCAGATATTTAAATAGATCAAAATAAAAAGCATGCATGCAATTTATATTCATTCTAAATAATACCCATTGGATCCCTCTTTTCTAACTGTACATATTGTTAGTTGACATTGAAACCATTATGCATTCCATAAAAAAGAAATAAAT
>CAYFUP010000221.1:0-3377 GCA_964346235.1 uncultured Bacteroidales bacterium
TTAAGCACCAGTCATTTACGATTAGTAAACTCCTGATAATTAAGGCATGCGAAGATAATTTACTTAACTTTGCATAAATTAGCCTTTGATTTTTTTTATTGATGAGCACTATGAAAAAAACATTGCTTACCGGGTTTTTCCTCATTTTTATTTGCATTTATGGATGGACTGCACATCCAACCATCCGCTTTTTTCTTAAGAATCACTCAAACGCACAGAAAGATGAAACGGTCTTGTATTTTCATAAAGAGGCCACCAATGGCTTTGACGGAAGCTACGATGCCTTTAAACTGGATAACAGTGGAAAATTAAACTTCTACTCCTACAGCCAGCCTCCAAATGAAAAAAAACTCAGCATCAATGGATTGGGGATTGATGCATTAAACGGGGAGATTACCATTAATTTTGGCTATTCCCTGAAAGATACCGGATCATATGCTTTGCTCATGAGTGAAATCACCAATATCTCCAAACAAGTTAAAGTACTGCTATATGATTCAAGCAATAAACAATATATCAACATCAGACAAGATTCTGCTTATTCCTTCTCAGCAGGGAATTTAAGTAACAATGACCGATTCCGGCTGATTATTTCATCATTGGACCATCAAAACGTATTTTCTCCGGTAACGGATCATGACTGGCACAATGCGGAGAACTGGACTGATTCCATCCCAACATTGCTTTCACATGTTGTCATGAAGACGAAGGATTCTATAAACATCACCGCAAAAGCTGAATGTTACGATTTAACCATGGATTCAGGGGCTGTTGTTGTGATAGAAAGCCAGGGAGCGCTTACGGTTCATGGAAATATAGTACTTCATTCTCCTGAAAACTCCGGGATTCCCGCTACCATTATTGACAAAGGCAAGCTAACTGTTTATGGGATATCATTCATGGAACGTTACTTAACTGCCAACCGCTGGTGGTACATCAGCAGTCCGTTTAGAAACGCCCTGGCCGCCAGTCTGTCCCCTTCCGACACATCATCCCGGTTTTATGAATGGAATGAAACCCTCCCCGACTGGGTAGAAATAACACAAGATTCTCTGCATATGGTTCCGTTTAAAGGATATGCTTTCAAACCGGCCTGTGACAGCATTTACCGGTTTTCAGGGAAATTCCAAACCGGTGAGATCAGCTTCCCCTTGTCTGCATCTGGTAATGACGATTACTTCCGCTGGAACCTGGTGGGTAATCCTTATCCTTCTGCAATTGACTGGAACAGCAGGAGTGGCATCAACAAAGATAATATTTACAACAGCATCTATTTCCAGGAAAAGAACGGAATTTGTACATATGTCGATGGTGTTTCGGTCAATTGTAAAGAGGCCTTTAATGGACTCATCCACCCATTTCAGGGTTTCTGGGTGTTTGCTTCAAATGATAATATAAACAATCCGGGCAAGCTGGAAATAAAAAATAATGCCCGCACCTGGCAATGGCCGGTCAATATGTCGCTAAAAGATTCCAATCATGATGGCACTATTAAAATCACCTTGCAGCATGATGAAAAGCATGCCAATGCCACCGCCATCAGGATCAAGGCAGAGGCTACTTACCGCTTTGATGCCTCATTTGACGCATTATTGTTTCATAACACACTGAGCAATGTAGATTCAAAACCTGTGATATATTCCCTGTCAGAGGATAATAAAAAACTGGATATTAACACCTTACCCGATATTTCAAACACAATCCGGCTGGGTGTCAAACTGGATAAGCCAGGACAATACACCATAAAAATTAAAAATCATCTTACATCCAGCATGACCTGTCCCGGTGGACAGCATTTGGTAATTACTGATAAAAAATCCAATGAATCATATGAGCTCCGAAATGGAGAAAGCACCTTGCATTTTTATGGGGAAGAAGGCATAATCAATGACAGGTTTATCATAAACATGAAGAAAAATACCCCGGTCAGCGGCCGCATGAATCACTCGCCATCCTTTATCAGAAGCAGGCATACCCTGCAATTGAAATTGGGCGATGACAATCAGGGAGGGGAACTGTCCATTTGCAATATGAGCGGAAGAATTGTACGGAAAAAATATTTTCACCATCACCAGGAGGCTTATATATCCCTTGATAATTTGCCCAAAGGGATATACCTTGTAAAATATGCCGGTAAAAAGAATGCCCTGTCATCAAAAATAATCATCAATGAGTGATAGCAATCAAATATTATTGAGCATTGCAGGAATAAACATCCGGGTATTAATGCCTGAGAGTGAGGGCCAACTTCATATCAATCCTTACTTTCAACCATTTATTAATCCCGGTGTTACGCTATCCCCTGATGTTTTCGTTGAGGTTATCCCGGCGATACCAGAATATTGCCACCATGCTCCGGTGATATTCAAACCTCCCAGAAACACTTTCCTGGATAATTTTGCATGGGATACTTCATGGGAAATCAGAAAACATCAGGATCAATACCTGGTGGTATCTTATTCTAGCATCGAGCATAATGAGATCTATGGCATCGCATCATTTGTCCCGGAAACAAACAGATGGAAAGTTTATTTAAGAGACATTCACAAAGCCTCGGATCCTTTTGCATATCCCCTTGGCACGCTGATATTGTATTATATTACCATTCAAAACTCCGGGATAATGGTTCATGCTTCCGGAATAGAAATACAGGACGGTGGCATGATATTTTCCGGTTTTTCAGGTACTGGAAAAACCACCATGTCTGCTATATGGCGTCAGGAGGGATATCAAATCATCAATGATGACCGGCTGATAATCAGAAAAAGGGGCAGCGAATTTTTGATGTATAATTCTCCAATGACTTATATGGATGATCCGCGTCACTGCAAGCTTACCCATATTTTCCTTTTGAAACAATCCAAAGAGAACTACAGCAAGCGTTTATACGGAACCAATGCCCTGGCAAGGTTTATGGCTTTTTGTATTCAACATAATTATGATAAGCAAATCATTGCGAAACCCCTAAACACCATAAAAGAAATACAGGCGAGCCTGCCCATTCATGAACTGGGTTTTTATCCCGATGCAGAAATAACCAAATACATTAACAGTCACTATTTTGAGCACCATAGATAAAGAGACTTTCAGTCAGCTTACCCATGATCTGTTGAAAAAAGGAATGGAAATACGCGTCATCGTCCATGGCGTCAGCATGTATCCGTTTTTAAAGGCAGGAGATGTTGTGTTTGTTAAACCTGAACCCTTTAATAAACTCAAATCCGGCGATATCATTGTTTTTAAAAAAGACTCAGGCTTAATTGCCCATCGCTTGTTAAAAATAATGCCCGGAGAGAATGGCAATATGCAGCTTTTATGCAAGGGCGATGCGGCCCGTCAACCTGACCCCCTCATCATGCCTGATAAATACAAGGGCA
>CAYFUP010000222.1:0-3306 GCA_964346235.1 uncultured Bacteroidales bacterium
CTTAAAATTTTCAAGTTTTGAGGAACAGGCAATTTTGTTTGCCGTGACCACGGAGACATAGGAATCAAACATATCATGGTATGTTCCTGCCACTTCTTCATTGGCTGTGCAGTCCACAAATACACTGTTGCGAAGGTTCATTTGCGTGATGCGGTTTACAAAATCCTGAATGCCGGCTTTTTCACCTGATTTTTCCAGTTTTTCGCTGTAAGCGCCCAGATCTATTCCTTCCGTATCAAACAACATCTTTTTGGAATTGGTGATGCCGTTGATGTTAATGCGGAGCTTGTTTTCCTCTTCCAGGTTTTGCAACTGGTCTTTGAGTTGCCGGATTAATATGCCGCCGACTGTTCCGATGCCGGCAATGAAAAGGTGCAGCTCTTTGTACAGGGAAAGGAAGAAGCCTTCGTGAATGGCATTCAGCGCTTTTTTCAGGCTTTCGTGACTGACTACCACCGATATGTTTAACTCGGAGGAACCTTGTGCGGTGGCAATGACATTGATGCCGTTTTGTCCCAGAGAACGAAACAGGTTTGCAGAGATGCCGGGTGTTTTGCGCATTCCTTCTCCAACAATGGCAATGATCGAGAGGTTTCGCTCCAGGTTGACCGCTATGTTTTTTCTGAGTTTGATCTCCTGGATGAATTCCTCTTCAATCGCCTGGCGGGCTGTATCTGTATCGCCCGGTGCAATGGCAAAACTAATGGAATATTCCGATGAGGCCTGGGTGATGAGGATGATGTTTACATTTTGTTTGGCCAGGCAGCTGAATAAGCGCATGGATATTCCTGTAATACCTACCATACCCGCACCCTGTATGGTAATGAGGTCAATCCCGTCGATGGATGAAATGCCTTTGAGGGGGGAGACCGATGGTTCCTCCGGACTGTCACTGATGGTCGTCCCCGGCGAATCCGGGTTAAAGGTGTTTTTGATCACCACCGGTATGTTCTTATTATATACCGGCTGAATGGTTGGCGTATAAATGACTTTCGCTCCGAAATGCGACAATTCCATGGCTTCCGCATAGGAAAGGTGCTTGATGGGATAGGCTTTTTCGACTTTTTTTGGATCTGCCGTCATGAAACCGTCCACATCTGTCCATATTTCCAGTACAGTGGCATCAATGGCATTGGCGATGATCGCAGCGGTAAAGTCCGAACCGCCCCGTCCCAGGGTGGTGGTTTCATCGTCATGGCTGCTGGCAATGAAGCCGGGGAGCACTATCGGATGTTGAATATTTTTTAAAGTACCGGCAATCCGTTTGTTGGTCTTGTCAAAGTTCACCCGCGCATTGCCAAACCGGTTATCGGTGAGAATGATTTCCCGGGAATCAATGAAGACCGCCTGGTCAATGATGTTTGCTATCAATATCGCGGAAAGCCGCTCTCCAAAACTTAAAATATAATCTTTGGTTTTTAAGGTCAGCTCTTTTAATAGATACACCCCGTGAAGAATGTCCGCTAAATCGGTAAACAACTCTTGAATCAGTTGAAGGGTTTTTTCCTTTTTTATGTCTTCCGCCAAGGCTTCACAGAGCGTGATATGCCTTTCCCTGATGACCTGAAGCTCGCCCAGGTAGGTATCTTTCCTGGCGCAGGCATCCTGACTGATCTTGATCAAATGGTCCGTGACCCCTTTCAGGGCGGATACCACCACTGCGACCTGCTCTTCATTGCTTTCTGCAATCTGCTTTACCCTCGCGATGTGATCCTGGTTAGCTACCGACGAACCGCCGAATTTTAAAATTTTCATCCGCTATCCGTATTAAATTAAACTTTTGTTGGTTACCATCTATGGCTTTTTCTCCAGTTTTCTTTTCAACCGAAATTTCCAAATGATATACTATTTTTGTTTCCTGCCCTGGCTTATGGTCCTGCCTGGGTCATTTCAAGGCTTTCAGCAGGGACCTGCCGGTTTATCTTTTTGATCAGTCCCTGTAAAACTTTACCCGGACCGACTTCCACAAAATGATCCATGCCGCCGGTGATCATGTTCTGGACTGACTGGGTCCATTTTACCGGGGCCGTCAACTGGGCCACCAGGTTGCTTCTGATGGCATCCGGATCGGTAACCGCCTGTGCTGTGGCATTCTGGTAAACGGGACATGCCGGTGCGGAAAAGGTTGTTTGGTTAATGGCCTCTTCCAGCTCAATGCGGGCCGGTTCCATGAGTGGGGAGTGAAATGCACCGCCGACCGGCAGTTTGATAGCCCTTTTGGCTCCTTTTTCCTTCAGTTTTTCTATGGCTTTATCGATGCCTTCATTGGATCCGGAAATGACTATCTGACCGGGACTGTTATAATTGGCAGGAACCAGGGTATCTCCATTTTCGGATATTTCCCGGCATGCTTCCTCTACCACGGCATCATCGAGTCCGATAATCGCTGCCATACCGGAAGGATTGATTTCACAGGCTTTTTGCATGGCCATGGCACGGGCCAATACCAGCCTGAGCCCGTCTTCAAAACGCAAAGCCTGGTTGGCCACCAATGCGGAAAATTCCCCCAGGGAATGTCCTGCCACAGCTTCCGGTTTTATTGTGCTTTCATGCACTTTGAAAAGAATGACTGAATGGAGAAATATGGCCGGCTGGGTAACCTTCGTCTGCTTCAGGTCTTCATCAGGTCCCTGGAACATGGTGCGGGAGATCTCATATCCCAAAATTTCTTCGGCTTGACGGAACATTTCTTTTGCCAGTGAATGGTTTTCATATAAGTCTTTGCCCATACCGGTATATTGGGCGCCCTGACCGGGAAAAACGTGTGCATCCATGGTGATGATGTTTTTATTTTAGTGAAGTTTTTTTTCAGTTTAGCAGCGCCAAAATTAATGTTTTTCATAAGAAGAACAAAAGATATCCTTTTACCGCCAATTACCTGGAACACATGGCAGGAAGCCGGCTATAATTTTCTCAGATGATGATTAATTTTTTTAATTTAGCATTTTTAGAAATACAATAGATTTATTAAGGAATTAGCACGTATTTGTATGGCAAAAACATCATAAAAAACGGGATGCATATGATGTATTAACGCGCAGTGGGGTTAACAAGAAAATAATGATGATCAGTTATGAACCCCTCATCAACGCCCGTTCACAAAATGAGATGAGATAACCATGAGGGCTCCATCGGCATTTGAAACGAAATAGTTGACTTTATTTAATTTATATAATTGAAATACAAGAGTTTAACATAACATTTATCACAGATGAAACCTCCATGATTAAGTGTTAATCACATACGCGCATGATCAAAAAGGAGGTTCCATATGACCTTATATAAAATAATTTTGAACATATGAAA
>CAYFUP010000223.1:0-3260 GCA_964346235.1 uncultured Bacteroidales bacterium
TAATGGTCAGAGGGAACCATACATAAATTTTTTCATGAGCTAATGTACATTTTTATGAAAAAGTTTATGTAGGTTTGAGAAAGGATAACTGACTTTTTTTAAGTAAACCAAAACAACTAAGAAGACTATGGATCACAAAGAAAGATTTTATGCCACCCTGAACCGGGAGAAGGTATACAGACCAGCTTCATGGCTTGGATTACCCCATGCTGATGCTGTACCTGGTTTATTAAAACATTTTGGGGTGTCGAATTTGACTGAACTGCGACGCAGGATTGATGATGATATTTATCCCATTGACTTGCCTTATCATTCCCCGGTATCGGATGCCATCACCATGGCGTTTGATTTTTCCGGGAAAGGCCATAATGAATGGGATGATTATACCCTGAATGCCCCCGGTTTCTTTAAGGAAATGAATGATCCGGAGCGGGTCGATGAATTTGACTGGCCGGATCCTGAAAAACACATCGATCCGGAAGAATGTATTCAATTTGTAAACAATGCCCCGGATAATGTCATTCGGTTGGGGGCGATCTGGTCGGCGCATTTTCAGGATGTCTTTTCAGCTTTCGGCATGGAAAATGCCTGTCTGCAGATGATGATGGCTCCTGATGTTGTCCGCGCCGTTGCCGACAGAATCGTCAACTTTTATCTGAAAGCGAATGAAATATTTTTTGAAGCAACAAAAGGGAAATTGGATGCCGTATTGATTGGGAATGACTTTGGCGGGCAATCCGCATTAATGGTATCTCCCGAAATGATAAAGGAGTTTGCGTTTCCCGGTACCCAAAAGCTGGTGGACCAGGCAAAGTCATACGGACTAAAGGTGGTTCATCATTCCTGCGGTTCCATTTATGATATCATACCCGACCTGATAGAAATTGGCGTGGACGCCATTCATCCTATGCAGGTGGGTGCTGCAAACATGGAACCCTGGCGCATGAAAAAGGAGTTTGGCGATAAAGTCGCTTTTGTAGGCGGTGTGGATGCCCAGCATACGCTTCCCAATGAAAGCCCTGATGTGGTAAGAAAAGAAGTGCTCAAATTAAAAGAGTTGTTTCCAACCGGTTTAATCATTTCACCCAGTCACGAAGCCGTCCTGCCCGATGTGGAACCTGCCAATATAGAGGCGCTTTTTAAGGCTGTTAGTGAGGAATGATAAAAACATGATAAACAATATCAAATGGTTAATAATTGCTTGCTTCCTATTATGACCGGTTTTAAATTTGGCACTAAGCAACGATGATTATCCTTTTTATATACCTTATCATAAGGAGGAAAAAAAAGTGAGCAGCCCTTAGGTAATATCATGGTGTTATTTGACGAATTTGGATTTGATGAATGGAAAGGCGATGAGGACATGCCGGGTAAATGGAAGATTATGAATGGAGACCAGATGGAATTCCAGGATTACTGGTATGTATTGTGGTTCAGAAACGTAGGGGTGGTTGAATTAAGTGAAAACGATGAAATTTTTGGGCACATGGATGAACTAAATTATCATAACTGAAAAACATAAGCATGCAAAACAGAAGAAAATTTTTAGGATCGCTGGCTGGCCTGCTTGCAGCCGGTCCGGCTTCCGCCCATATATTGTGGCCCGCTTCCGGGAAACAAGAGGGTAAAAACAAAAAGGCTTCATTTAATTATTGTCTGAATACCAGCACCATAAGGGGACAGAAACAAGGGTTAATGAAAGATATTGACATAGCGGCCGGGGCCGGATATGACAGTGTGGAATTATGGTTGCGGGATATCCGTTCCTACCTGGATTCAGGTGGCAGTAAAAGGGATATTGTTCAAAAGCTCGATGATTCCGGACTTACATTTGAAAACGCCATTGCTTTTGCTGAATGGATTATCAATGATCCGTCGGAACGGAAAAACCAGCTAAGTCAGTACCGGAAAGATCTGGAATTATTGGCAGAACTGGGCTGCAAAAGGATAGCAGCACCACCTGCCGGTGCAACCCAGGATGTCACCATTGATTTGTTTGATGCAGCGGAAAGGTATCATGCCATCCTGGACATTGGAAGGGAATACAATATCGTTCCTGTCCTGGAGGTCTGGGGATCTTCTGCCAACCTCCATGCCCTTGGGCAGGCAGCATTCGTGGTGATTGAAAGCAAGCATCCGGATGCCGGCCTTTTACTTGATATTTACCATCTGCATCGAGGAGGATCGGATTTTTCAGGATTGCGTTTTTTGGCGGAAGGGACCATTCCCATGTTCCATTTCAATGATTATCCGGGAAATATTGCAAGAAAAGAGCTGACGGATGCTGACAGGGTATTTCCTGGTGACGGGGTGGCGCCATTTTCAGACATTATGCCGCAGCTGAAAAGGATTAACCCTGAAATGGTGTTGTCCCTGGAATTGTTTAATCCTGAGTATTGGAAAATGGATGCCCTGGAAGCTGCAAAAACCGGTCTTGAAATGATGAAAACCGCTTCTGCAAAAGCTTGAAAAGCTGAATCCGGAATTCTTCGGTATTAGTGTTGTATTATTCAATCACCCGCTTGTAATTTTCCACGGTCATACCACACTTGATTTTGCCAGTCCAATGAGTTTTTCCATTTGATCATCGGATAGTTGGTGGAAACTTTTCAGAACATCTACATTATGGTTCAGAAATAAAAATCGATATTATTTTCATATATCTGAAAACTATCAAATGCGATAATCAAAACTTAAATATGCTTATATTGGTGCAAGGAACCTGTTGTTTGAGAAAATACCCGCTGCGAATATATGCCCTCCCAGGAAGGGCGTTCAAATCCAGGGCATGGTTGATATCTCAGCATTAGAAAACGGCATTTACATTTTAATGGCCTGTTGTTTCAAAAAAAAAATTAGCCGTATGTTAATGATAACAGGCGAGGGATAAATAACAGGAGCCGCTTAGAACTTTCATTTTAAAAAAACATAGAATTTTTTAGGGATGAATCAATATTTAACGTCTTTTGATAAATTACTTATAATAAAAATATTCAAATACAAAAGAGAATGGTAATTACAGAAATATAAACACAAAAATTATAATACTGTAAACAACGATGAATAAAATCATGTCGCATAAAGCTTGTCTCAAATTAAAACAATTATAATTTTTAACTTAAAATTAATGCTTATGAAAACAAGACCATTAAATTTATCAAGCAATAATCGCCTGATAATTTATGTTCCCGCCTTTTTTTTTCGTTCATCTTGGCTTCATTCCGATTAGCCTTGAAAAATATCAGTATGACTGGCAATCA
>CAYFUP010000224.1:0-3085 GCA_964346235.1 uncultured Bacteroidales bacterium
TTTTGTAAACTGATTCATTCAAGACAAATTAATTATTAAATATTTGTTAATAAATTTGTAAATTTGTAGAAATTGTTCAATTTTCCGATAATTATGATGATTATATGCTTCCATGTGAAGGATTTGTTAAAATAAATTTACTGAACACCGGAAGATCAGACGTCGAAACGGAATGGAATTATATTGATGTTATCAGTATTTTCACCAGGTTATTCTACTGCCTTTCAGGGGAAGCTTATATTTATATAAATAATAATATACTCACCTTAACACAGGGCACTGCTGTCATGATTCCTTCCTACATCCGTAGTAGCTATGTTTGCAATGATTTTTTGTCAATATATTACATTCATATCATCAATGAAATGCCCAATAACACCAACTTATTCGATATATATAGCTTTAAATACCTTTTGTCTCACAGAGAAGATCTGAGGGCCATCTTTGAAGAGCTGATATCCATGCACAGCGATAAGGAACTGCCTACTTATGATCCGAAAATATACCAGCAGCGAAGCTGGATGCAAAACAGATACGGCATGAATATTCAGCCCTCAGTGTATTATAAAACGCAGGGCTTGATGCTTCAGCTTTTATCAAATTTTATCGATTACAGGGAGTCCTTCAGAGAAACCTATGCCTTTTCAAGGTATATTGAACGAAAAATTTTTACCTATATCGGCAATAATATTCATCATCCCATTGATATAAAAGATTTGGCTGATAAATGCGGCTATTCGGCAGATCATTTTTCCAGGCTGTTTAAAAAGCATTTTAACCTTTCTCCCAAGAAATACATCCTTCAGCGAAAAATTGAGTATGCTCAGATGCTGCTCAAAACAACCACGCTGCCGATTAAGGAAATCGCCAATATGGCAGGTTTTGAAAACCAGCCTTATTTTTCAACCCAGTTCAGGAAAATTTCCGGTTATAAACCTTCAGAATTGCGCAGAAATACCATATTGTCCTAGCAACAAATCATATTTAGTGTATGTAAGAAAACTACCTGATTATTCTAAAGTGGTTCTATGAAAATAACGAAAATAACTATAACTGCGTTATGCTCACCTTAGATAACATTCATTTACACTTAGTAAACTCCCGGCATTTAAGGTTCAAATGCCTTGTCCTGACACCCTCTCAGATACACTAATAAAGCGTAACCATATATTTATAAAGCCTTTAGATACAGCTTATAATCACTTTAACTCACTAATTAGTTTTTTAACAGTTAATTTTCAGCCTGAAATTATTAAAAAATTTTAATATCTTTGGCGCATGGTAAAACCAAATTCATAGCATAATGAAAACAAATCTGTTATTTCTTTCCTTCATCATGCTGACTTTCAGTTGTTCAACAGAAAAAAAATATGAACCGACATGGGAATCCCTGGAAAAACATAACGAAGCACCTGAATGGTTCAAAGATGCTAAACTCGGCATTTATTTTCACTGGGGCGTTTACTCCGTTCCTGCCTATGGTGATGAATGGTATCCCCGATGGATGCACTTTGAATGGCATGATATGGGTAAACATCACTGGGAAAAATACGGACATCCCTCGGAATTTGGTTATCATAATTTTGTGCCGATGTTTAAAGCCGAACATTTCGATGCGGAAGAGTGGGCTGAATTGTTTGTAAAAGCCGGGGCACGCTTTGCCGGACCCGTCGCGGAACATCACGATGGGTTTTCCATGTGGGACAGCGAAAAGACGCCCTGGAATGCCATGGACAAAGGACCGAAAAAAGACATTACCGGGGAGCTGAAAGAAGCCCTTGATAAACGCGGATTGAAATTTATCACCACTTTTCATCATGCCAAGCATCTGCAGCGATATAACGTCCTGGCAGAAGAGGAAATGAATTCAGACAAGACCAAAGGCCGGCATTTCAGGCACAGCCATTATCCTCCTTTTGAAGGCATGCCGCCGACAAGTGATGATCCCGAATTAAAGTACTTGTATGGCAACATCCCGGAAGATCAATGGCTGGAAGAGATATGGTTCGGAAAATTAAAAGAAGTGGCGGACAAATACCGTCCGGATATCATGTGGTTTGATTCCTGGCTGAATCAGATTCCGGAAAACTACCGTCAAAAATACTGTGCCTACTATCTTAACCAGGCTGAAGAATGGGGCAAGGAAGTGGTCATCATAAGAAAGCAAGACGATCTGCCCCTGGACGTCAGCGTGGACGACCTGGAAAAATCCCGTAAAAACGAACTGGCAGAAAAAGCCTGGATGACCGATGAAACGATTAGCAAAGGCAGCTGGTGCTATACCAATAACCTCCAAATCAAAGCTGCTCCCGATGTACTCCATGTGCTCATTGACATCGTGAGTAAAAACGGCGTATTGTTGTTGAACATTTCCCCGAAAGCTGACGGCACCATTCCGCAAAACCAAAGGGACGTTTTACTGGCCATAGGCAACTGGCTTGATCAATACGGGGAAGCCATCTATGATACCCGTCCGTGGTACACCTATGGCGAAGGACCCGTAAAAGAACCGGAGGGGCATTTCAGAAACAAAGAGGAGTTTCTTAAAATTAAATATTCTGAAAAAGACATCAGATATACTACCATGGGAAATACCATCTATGCCACCTTGATGGGAAAACCCCAATCAGGTTCCGGTATCATGATGGAGTCCTTTGCAGCAAACAGTCTTCCTGAACCCATCGAAATCAAGAATATCAGTCTGCTAGGGGCTGACAAAGATATATCGTGGAACCTTACGGACGAAGGACTGAATATCATTGCACCAGATGCAGACATGGATGAAATGGCCGTCGTCTTCAAAATTGAAACGGAATAGCCAGCTTTATTTATTGTTTTATCAATTTTGCATGGTAGATTTTATTATGTGATATCAGACGAAGGATATGTATCCCATCAGGCAGGGATGAAATGTCAATGATGCCGGACCTGTCATAATTTATTCCGGACATTACCCTGCCTTTGGTATCCATGATGAGGATTTGTGAAACCGGAACATTGGTTTTAACCGCTATTATTTCTTTGGCAGGATTGGGAAAGATTCGAATGCCATCGTTCTCCTCCACCTGGACATCCACCTTTTTAG
>CAYFUP010000225.1:0-2997 GCA_964346235.1 uncultured Bacteroidales bacterium
TACCGCTTCCGCATGCCATTATAAATATAAAGGCAAGTGGAAGCAATGCATTTAGATTTTTCATCTGTGATAAATGTTATGTTAAACTCTTGTATTTCAATTATATAAATTAAATAAAGTCAACTATTTCGTTTCAAATGCCGATGGAGCCCTCATGGTTATCTCATCTCCTTTTGTGCACGATAGTGAATGAGGGGTTCATACGAGATAAATATTAGTTTTAACCTTTTTATTTCATAACGAGATCAATTGTTACATTAATGGCATGATATAGATATGTTTGACAATCCTGCAACCATGGTTATTCCTTATCCGGTTTTGGCAACAGGGCTTTTCTGGATAATCTCAGTTTACCGGTATTTTTGTCTATATCAATCAGTTTCACCTCAATTTCCTGTCCTTCTGCCAACACATCCTCTACTGAATTGATTCTTTTCCAATCTATCTCTGAGATATGAAGCAATCCGTCGGTGCCGGGAAAGATTTCAACAAAAGCACCAAATGAAACAATGGCTTTTACCTTTCCCTTATATACTTTCCCGATTTCTGGCACCTGAATGATGGCTTCCACCATCTCTAATGCATTGTCAATGGCTTCTTTGTTGGTTCCGAAAATATCAACTTTTCCAATGTTTCCTTCCTGTTCAATGGCAATGGTTGTTTCGGTTTTTTCCTGAATGCCCTGGATTACTTTTCCTCCAGGTCCGATTAACGCACCAATCATGTCTTTTGGAACGGTTAACTGGTGGGAGCGGGGTGTATGCGGTTTAAATTCTGATCTGGGCTCACTTAATGTTTCAAGCATGATGTCGAGTATATGCAATCTCCCTTCTTTAGCCTGGGATAATGCTTTTGCCAGAATATCGTATGATAGTCCTTCCACTTTGATATCCATTTGGGTGGCCGTGATTCCGTCTTTGGTACCTGCCAATTTAAAATCCATATCTCCCAGGTAATCTTCATCACCCAGGATATCAGATAAAATGGCGAATTTGTCTGAATGCTTATCTTTGATTAACCCCATGGCTATGCCGGATACCGGTTTTTTAATCTGCAGTCCGGAATCCATCAATGCCAGGGTTCCTGCACATACGGTTGCCATTGATGATGAACCGTTTGATTCAAGAATATCAGAAACCACGCGGATGGCGTAGGGGGTATTTTCAGTAGGAACCATTCTTTTAAGTGCCCTGTGGGCCAGGTTCCCGTGTCCGACTTCACGTCGGCTTAACCCTCTGACTGGTCTTGCATCACCAGTGGAAAAGGGTGGAAAATTATAATGCAACACAAACTTTTCTTTGGTCTGAAGCAACACTTCATCCACAATTTTCTCATCCATTTTGGAACCCAGGGTGACGGTGGTTAAAGATTGGGTTTCACCGCGCGTAAAGATGGCTGAGCCATGGGCAGCAGGCAAATAATCAACTTCACACCAAATAGGTCTGATTTCATCATTATTTCTGTCATCCAGCCGGATGCCTTCATTCAGCAACAGGTTTCTTACAGCTTCTTTTTCTGTATCATGAAAGTAACGTTCTATAAGGGCCGTATTGACTTCTTCTTCCGTTTCCGGATCTTCCATGCTTTCTATACATTCTTTAAGGATTTTGTCAAACGCCTCTGATCTGTCAGCTTTACTCAGCTGGGATTTCGCTGCCTCATAAATTTTTTCATAGGTTTTTTTATGAACCAGTTGTTGTAATTTTTCGTCATTGGCTTCATGTTCATATTGCCTTTTTTCAGTACTGCCAATTTCTTCGGCCATTTCTTTTTGCAGCCTGCAATGCTCTTTAATGGCTTCATGGGCAAATTTCATGGCTTCTAACATATCATCTTCTGAAACTTCATCAAGCTCTCCTTCCACCATTAAAATGTTTTCTTCCGTTGCCCCAACTATCATGTCAATATCCGATGCTTCCATGTCGGTGAAGGTGGGATTGATGATAAATTGTCCATCAACCCTGCCCACCCTGACTTCAGATATTGGTCCGTTGAAAGGAACATCTGAGACAGCCAGTGCGGCAGAAGCAGCCAGACCGGCCAATGAGTCAGGCATAATGTCTTTATCAGCTGAAATCAGGTTAATGGTTACAAATGTTTCTGCATGATAGTCATCCGGAAATAAAGGCCTTAAAGCCCTGTCCACCAGGCGGGCAATTAACACCTCATAATCGGATGGCCTGGCCTCTCGTTTCATGAATCCTCCTGGAAATCTTCCGAAAGATGCAAATTTTTCTTTATATTCCACGGAGAGTGGCATGAAATCCACATCTTCTCTGGCTTCTTTTGCGGAAACGACTGTAGCCAGCAGCATGGTATTTCCCGTTTTAACAACTACCGAACCATCGGCCTGTTTGGCTAGTTTTCCGGTTTCTATCGTAATTGATCGTTCCTCGTCAATTGGTATAGTTTTTTGATAAATTTTAGACATATTGGTTTATGAGATTTATGTTGATAAATAAAAATGAAAGGAAAAAACGAAGTAAGCTGAATAAAAATGAAAAGAAGGCAATTTTCTCAATTGCCTTCTTGATTAAATTATTTACGTATACTCAGCGCTTTTAAGAGCGCCCTGTACTTTTTAATATCTTTTTGTTTTAAATAATCGAGTAATCGCCTGCGTTTACCAACCAGTTTTAATAATGCCCGCTGGGTATTATAGTCTTTCCTGTTGGATTTAAGATGCGCCGTTAAATGTTGAATTCTTCTGGTAAATAAGGCAATCTGGCCTTCTGTTGATCCCGTGTCTTGTTCAGACTTGCCAAATTCTTTAAAAATTTCTTTTTTCGTTTCTGCTGATGGATACATATTTGCTACAATGTTTGATTAATATATTACAATAATATTCTAAACTTCAAATAATTTGCAAAATTATCGTTTTTTTTTAATTATTCAATATGAAATTATAAAAATGTTTTTATTTATGTCTGTCCATAAAGAATCACTTGCTTCGTTACGCTTGCCGCCAAAATACTCATTTACGATTAGTAAACTCCG
>CAYFUP010000226.1:0-2971 GCA_964346235.1 uncultured Bacteroidales bacterium
CCGGATCATGCTGATGATGATGGTAACCACCAGCATGATAGCCGAGAGGAGAAGCGTTTTTAGAATAAAGATCAATATACTTTTTGGTTTCATTTATTCTTGTTTTTATGGTTTGACTTTACTAAATTTTCATGTCCGAATTTTCCTATGCTGAGTTTTTTATTGTATGAATTTCAGTATTTCCCTGTCAAAAGCCTCGCTGACCACCATATTGGAAGGGTCAAGGCCTCCTTTGAGTATTTTTAATTCAGAGCCAGGGATATGAATGGCTGTTTTTTTCGCCATGCTGGTGGCAAATTTGCCAAAGCCATCGCCAACAAGTACCTGGGTTGGAGCTTTAATTTCTTTCAGCCGCTCTCTAATATTGAATTGGTTCAGTCCAGCCCTGGCCTTCAGAATTTGCTTTGTGTCTGTATTTCTCATTGAGTCCCGGAAATAGTTGAGTGTTCCTTCCATTTCCGGCTCTTTATAGACTTTTTCCATTAATTTTAATAATAGCCCGGGAGAAAGCTTCATCGTGAGCCACTGCATCCATCCGGCGATTTTTTCGGATAATGAGGCAACTTCACTGAAACTGTCTGTCACAATGAGTTTTTCGGTTTTATCCGGGAAATCACAGGCGAATTGCTGGGCAATGACTCCACCCATGCTTACACCCGCTATGACCGCCCGGGGGCAATCCAGGTGATCAAGCAGTTCACTGAGATACCGTGCGCAATCCTTTATACTAAAGGTATTCACTTTTGAACTATTGCCGTGTCCAGGCATATCCGGAACGATTAAAAACAATCCTTCACCGGGTAAAGATTCGATCTGAGGCTGCCACATATACCGGTCGGCTCCAAGTCCGTGAATTAATACCACGGGAATATTATTTTTCTTTCCAAATGTGCTGTAATGTAACTCGATATTATCCGTAGTATGAATTTTCATGTTATCCTCCTTCATTTTATTTACAGGTTTTGCCGGCATGTTATGATTCCTTACTTTTTGTTTTCTCGGTTTTCCTTTTGAATCTGTTCAATGATTTCATCAAGCACTTCCTTAATTTTTGCTCTTGAGGGTGTCCCTTCCAGTTGATTGATCACCTCACCCTTTTTGAAAAAGAGAATGGATGGAATTTTTTTTATCCCGTATTCTTCCCGGATCTCAGTTGATTCGTCCACATTCACAAGGACAAATTGGACAAACGCAGCGTACTGTTTTTCCAGTTCATATAAAAGTTCTGCAATAATGAAGGCCGACCCGCTCCATTCTGTAAAAAACTCTACCAAAACAGGTTTTTCGTTCTCAATCACTTCCGCTCTAAATCGGCTGCCAATAACTTTTTTCATTCGCTTTTACCTTGCTTTAAATGGTTTTTAAATAATTCATATAATCTTCCGTTAGCTTCTCCCAGGTTTCATCGGTGTTGTTTTCAAAAGCCTGCTTATAGGCATCGCTGCTTACATTGAATAGCTGATTTATTTTTCTTATTCCAAAATTTCTGACCAAATAGCGAACAAATATCCCTGCATTGGGATAATACACCATCTCGTCATTTACTGCTTCATTTAGAAGCTGTGTCGGGGTGAGCAAGTATTCAGGGTACTCTTCCTTATACTTTCTGATATAATATGCAATATCGTTTCTGGCATAACTGCCGTCCAGCCAGACTGCATATCCTTCACTCATCATCTTAGTGCCCGGATGTCCCGGCACGTTATGCTTTATCACATGGACCAATTCATATGCCCCGATGTAGGGATTTTCTACCCCGTACTTGTCGGTGTAAGGGGCTATGTCGTGAATGAAGGTATAATAGATACTCAGGGAACGCGACTGTGACAATCCCCCTGTGGAAGTGCCTATGGCCTCTTTTGCCTCGTCCTTATTATAAAGGTAAATTAAAACAGGATTGCTGAATGCATGCCTGATGCTATCCTGTATCGCTTCATAATACCTTATTTGATTGTTAAGGATCTTTTTGGCCTGTTCTTTAGTAGGGGACGGGGTTTCATTTGCATCTTGCGGTTTGTAATACAACTTGACAGGACCCTGCTTCATGCGTTTCCAGTTTGTATCTGTGTCCGTTTCTGCAATGAATTCCGTACACCCTGAAAGCATCAAAGCAATGAAAAGCAGACCGTTGAAGTTTTTCATCATGTTCAATATTAAAACTGATATGCTACAATTATACTGTGATGCTGATCCATACGATGATGAACCAGTTCATCCATATAAAATTGAATAGGTTAAACTGAAGTTGATGTTCCAGGATAACACGGGTAAGATTGCTTTTGTCTTTATTGATCAGAAAATTGTTTCCCAGTCCGCCATCAGAAGTCAGTGACGGTGTATGAAAAATGTTTAAATCCAGGTGATGGGTTTTATTCTTCCGTGCCAAAGCAGCACCTGCTCCAACCTGAAAGAATGTCCCCCGGAATACCGGGTAGCCCAGTTTCATTACCAGGGAATTCTTTTTTTGGCTATAGGCTTTGTAAAGATTCATGCCAGCTGAAACTTGAAACTTAATATTTGTTTTGATGCGATCCTGTTGCTGATTGGATCCTGAAAAGGGCATGCAAACCAGTACGATGAATGAGATCAATTTCAAGCTATTGACCATGGGATATTATTTTTTTCATCCCATAAACAATCGTCGTGCCAAAACTGGTTAATTAACTGTTTAACAGGCTATAATAAATGAGCCTTTGCGGTGGAAAAGGAAATTTTGGTGTAGTAATTGCCAATATGTTGGCACGATGACAAAATATTGGCAATTATGATAATTAAATAGAACAATTATGAAAGTTTTTGGGATTTCAATACCAATATAAAGTAATGCTTATCTGCAATTTTTTGCAAAATGATCGGCTAATCTGATTAATCCATTGGTTGTTGATCACCAGAATTGTTTTTGTTTATTTTTTTATTTGTTATGTTAAACAAAATATACTGGTTACTGTTTCTTAAAAAATCTTGTGAAACG
>CAYFUP010000227.1:0-2939 GCA_964346235.1 uncultured Bacteroidales bacterium
AATGGCTGTTCCTACATGGTAAATCAAGTCTTTATCAAAGGATGCAGCCATCCCAATGGGTTGAGGAAAAACCGTTGCCCTGCCAAAACGGGCTACTCCATGTAAGGCTTCATTCCACCAGTTATATGCCGGAATATCCAAACGCGGGATAGCCGGTGAATTAAATTTCATTAGTTCCGTCTTCTCTTTCACACTTAACCTTGAAATCAGATCATCGACCCTTTCTTCCATCGGTAAGTTATAATCCCAAAAAGTACCTTTTTGTTCTTCCAGTAATGCAGCCTGATTTGTTTTATCAGCTGAATCGCAGGAGAAAACCACCATTAATACAAATAAGAAAAACCAATGGGAAAGTTTTGTTTTCGTGTGCAATGTACCAACCGTTTTATAAGCCGGATGGATCCGTTTTGACCAAACAATCATGATTGATCGTACAAGCATGGATGGATTTGAATTGTTTTGCATGGTATTAATTTTATATTAAACATCTGGAATTCGAATGGATAATCATTGCTGTTATTAACTTTTCTCTTTCAAACCATATGGCGTCATCATGTTTTATTTCCCTTCTGCAAAGGCGCAAGTCCGGTTCATGTTTTTTTAAAACGGATGTTGATAAAGGAATCATGATAATAAGCTTCTGATGGCAGTTTACCCAGAAAGAATTTTATTAAGCATGTTTAACCAGCTTTCATAGGCTTCACCTACCTCATTGTGCCTATTGGAATCAGGTTCCATCAATTGGATTTGTCTCAGATTTCTAAATGCTTCTTCTAATGTTGCAAATAATCCGGCACCGTATCCTGCTCCCAATGCAGCTCCTTTTGCTCCATCCGTATCGTACAGCTCAATGGGTGTATTCGTGATTGTGGCAAAGGTATTCTTAAATATATCACTTAAAAACATATTGGCTTTTCCTGCCTTGATGGAAGCTGGTTTTAATCCCATGTTTTTCATTATCTCCAGTCCATAAGCAAATGAAAAGACAATGCCTTCCTGAGCTGCCCTGAATAAATGCGCATGGTTATGAACATTCAAATTCAGTTCCATGAAATGGGCACCCACTTGTTTGTTTTCCAGCATCCGCTCCACACCATTTCCAAAAGGATAAATTTTTAATCCTTCAGAACCGATAGGAATGCCCTCCGCTTCTGTATTCATTTTTTCATAAGATGAATATGCCGTCATTCGCTTAAGCCAGGCATTTAAGATGCCCACCCCATTAATGCATAGCAGGACTCCCATTCTTTTTTTCTCCTTGGAATGATTCACATGCAAAAACGTGTTTACCCTCGTTTTTTGATCAAATTTAACCTGATCGGTAATTCCGTAAACCACCCCGGAAGTTCCTGCCGTTGCAGCAATCTCTCCCGGATTCAATACATTAAGCGACCATGCATTATTGGGCTGATCCCCTGCCCGGTATGTGACCAGCGTACCAGGCTTCAAACCAATATCTTCCGCCACTTCTCTGCTTACTACTCCCTGATTGGAAAAGGTGGGGACAACGGAGGGTATGACGGCCTCGTCAAACTGAAAGTAATCCATCAACATGTGGGAAAGCACATCATTTTGATAATCCCAGAAAATGCCTTCCGACAAACCCGGTGCTGTGGTCACAGCATTGCCTGTTAGTTTCATGGCAATATAGTCACCCGGTAACATGATTTTATCAGTTTTATTATATATATCCGGTTCATGATCTTTTACCCATTTCAATTTTGAAGCGGTAAAATTTCCCGGGGAATTCAATAAATGCATAAGACATTTCTCCTCTCCTATCTCCTTAAAAGCCCTGTCGCCTATTGAAACCGCCCTGCTGTCACACCAGATGATTGAAGGCCGCAAAACCTTCCTTTCTTTATCCAGCAATACCAGTCCATGCATTTGATAAGACAGGCCAATGGCTTTAATCAATTCTCCCCTTACTTCACCTTTTCGCATGGCTTTTTTTATGGCCAGTTTGGTGTTTTCCCACCATTCCTCCGGTTCCTGTTCCGCCCAATCAGGATGCGGAGCGTTAATTGGCATTTCAGTCTCCGGATAAAAAGCTGAAGCCATTGTCTTTCCATTTTCAGCATTTATGATGGCTGCTTTGACGGAGGAACTGCCTATATCAAGACCCAGTAAATACATATGCTGTATATTTATTTGTTAATAATATTTAGTCTTTTCCGGTAATTCTGATATTTTCGCTTGTTAAAACGATATAAATGAGCAGGTTTATGTGAAACATTTTTTTCTTTTTCATCCAGCCTCTGAATAAATTCCATCTGCAGAATCTTTTTTCTGAAGTTTCTGTTATCCAGTGTAACATGCAAAATTTGTTCGTAAAGAACCTGTAGTTGCCTCAGGGTAAATTTCTTAGGTAGCAACTCAAACACAATGGGTTCATCAGGCAATTTATTTTTCAAATTATCCAGGGCGGACACAATTATCTCATGATGATCGAATGGAAGAACAGGAATATTATTGATATCTATCCACCTCGGATGATATTTAATGTCTTTATTTAAAGTTACCTTCTGAATGTTAACCAGGGAATAATAAGCGACCGTTACCACTCTTTTTATCGAAAGCCGGGATGTTTCACTCAACCAGTTAATATCCTTCAAATCATTGATCCGATGCGGATTACCAAAAGTATAAAATTGCTTCAGGAATATATCATTCAAACCGGTTAATTCACTTAATACCCGGTATGCGGATTCGTCCAGACTCTCATCCTCCATGATAAGATCTCCAGGCAATTTTAAATCTTTGACCCACTTGTTTTTCTGCTTAAGTCTCCGTTCAATCAACAACACCTTCAGTTTCATTTCTTCAAAACCAAAAATGACGCAATCAACGGATATATATGGATTAAAGTCACTGCTCATGAATCCAATAAAATGGATAAAACGATTGAAACTAAAAACCTGTCAGGCAAATGTAATTAT
>CAYFUP010000228.1:0-2861 GCA_964346235.1 uncultured Bacteroidales bacterium
TCCTTTACCTGACTTTCAGATAAAACGGGAGTTAAAATGAAAACGGTTTCATAATTGTTCTTCATAAAAATGATTAAATTTTACATTACTTAATTGGCGCACAAAAATAGGAAATTATAAATATAAAACAAACCCGATATCATAAAAAAAATTTATGATGACCGGAATGGCCTTATCTTTCTGACATGGGCTTATATTCCACCGTGCCGAAAACATTTTTATAGGCAGGCCGGATGATTCGCCTGGCAGAAAAAATCAGTTCTTCCATCCGGTGGGCGCACCAGCCGCAAATTCTTGCTATGGCAAAAATAGGGGTGAAAAGCTCTTTTGAGATGTCCACACAACTATAAACGAAACCGGAATAAAAATCAACATTCGGGGAAATCACTTTTGAATTCCCTTTATATTCATAAAATACCTGCGGGGCCAGTTTTTCAATGTTCTCATAAAGATTGAATTCTTCCATCCTGTTTTTCTCAGCAGCCAGTTCTTTTGCTTTTTCTTTCAATAATACAGCCCGCGGGTCAGAGAGGGTATAGATGGCGTGACCGATACCATATATCTTTCCACTTCTGTCAAATGCTTCTTTTTTTAGAAGTTTTAATAAATATTCTTTGATTTCTTTTTCACTGGACCAATCTTTTACGTTTTCTTTAATGTTGGTCATCATATCCATGACTTTCAGGTTGGCTCCACCATGTAAAGGTCCCTTCAGGGAGCCTAAGGCTGCAGCAATGGCAGAATATGTGTCTGTACCACTCGAACTGACTACCCTGGTCGTAAAGGTCGAATTATTACCTCCTCCGTGTTCGGCATGAATGACAAAGGCCAGATCAAGAATATCTGCTTCCAATGGCGTATAATTGTCCCCTTTAAGCATATAAAGGAAATTCTCAGCGGTGCTTAACTCCTCCTTCGGATGCCTGATAACCAAACTCCTTCTCTGAAAAGAATGACGCATGCCATGAAAAGCATAGGCAACAATGGTTGGAAACTTGGCAATTAAAGTGAGACATTGGTGAAGCAAATTGTAAGTGGAAATATCCTCCGGGTGACCATCAAGGGTATATAGTATCAATACGGAGCGCGCAAGCATATTCATCAAATCACGCCCCCGAAGCGAAAGGATGCTGCTCCTTGTAAAATAAGAAGGCAGATCTCGTAAACTTTCCAGGTAAGCAGAGAACTCCTCCAGTTCTTCCTTTTTGGGCAATTTGCCGGTCAAAATTAAAAATGCGGTTTCATCAAATCCATGTCTCCTGTCTTTTTGAAAACCTCTAGCCAGCTGACTTAATTCAATACCCCGATAATACAATTTACCATGGGCCGGTACGATTTTACCATCTTGCTTTTCATATCCTACGACATCCCCTATTTTGGTTAAACCTACCAATACCCCCGAACCATCCTGGTTTCTGAGTCCTCTTTTCACATTGTATTCGTTGAATAAGTTTTTATCAATGTCTGAAACTTGAACGATTTGATCTGCTAAGTCTTCTAAGAGCTTCATTCTTCGATTGTTTTATCGTTTATTAATTCGTTAATTTTTTTCTCGACATGCTTAAATGGAAATGCACGGTAAACCTGTTCAAATTTATTTTTAATATCCTCATTGCACAAGTTTCCGATACTTCCTTCATGACTGTGCTTTATTTCCCTGTCCGGTTTAAAATTTCCTGCAGCAATTGAATGGGCAATTTCCCTGTATGCATTACGGAATGGCTTGCCTGATAGCACTTTTTTATTGACTTCCTCGACGCTAAATATATGGTTATATTTTTCATCTGCCAAAATATTATCATGAATAATCATGTGACGGATGGCCAAAGTGTTTATCTCTAAGCAGTTAATTAACTCCTCGAAAACAGGCAATGAACTTTCTTTCAACATCTGCAAATCCCTGAAATAGCCTGAAGGGAGGTTATTGACAATGCCATGGAATTCATTGGGAAGGGACTGGATTTTGTTACATTTGGCGCGAATAAGCTCAAATACATCCGGATTTTTTTTATGCGGCATGATGCTGGATCCCGTTGTGAATTCATCGGGCAGGGAAATGAAGTTAAAATTCTGGTTGATATAAAGACAAACGTCACTGGCGAATTTACTGAGCGTGCCGGCAACTGTAGCAAGGGCATAGCTTATTGTCCTTTCGGATTTACCCCTGCCCATCTGCGCATAGATTACATTGTAATTCAAATCATCGAACCCAAGCAATGTGGTGGTCATTTTTCTGTCGATGGGAAAGGAGCTGCCATAACCGGCTGCAGAACCCAGCGGATTCTGGTCAATGACCTGGTAAGCAGCTTTCAGCATTATTAGGTCATCCACCAGGCTTTCAGCATAAGCACCAAACCATAATCCGAATGAGGAAGGCATGGCAGCCTGCAGATGGGTATAACCGGGCATTAAATGGTCTTTGTACTTCTCGCTTTGTAAAAGCAGGGTGTCAAAAAGATCTTTTGCCGATTCAACCACCTCCCTGATCTTTTCCCGGTAAAAAAGCCTGAGATCCAACAAAACCTGATCATTCCTGGAACGACCACTGTGGATCTTTTTTCCTGAGTCACCCAGCTTCCTGGTTAACATTAACTCCAGCTGGGAATGTACATCTTCCACTGTGTCTTCAATACTGAAATCGCCATGTTGTATTTGCCGGAAAATGATTCTCAATTCCCTGATCAATGATGAGGCTTCTGATGGCTCCAATAGGCCGGTCTTTTGAAGCATCATGATGTGGGCAATGTTTCCAATCACATCATATTCCGCAAGGTATAAATCCAAATCCCGGTCCCTGCCCACCGTAAATTTTTCAATGGCTTCGTTCAGCCCAATCCCTTTTTCCCAAATTTTCATATGTT
>CAYFUP010000229.1:0-2842 GCA_964346235.1 uncultured Bacteroidales bacterium
TGGGTATGACTTTATCGATCTCAATGTTGACAGGAGCTTGATTTTTGAATGCGTCAACCAAACTGGATTCGGATTTGAAAGCATTTGAAAAACCGTTAAAAATGATGTAGTTGTCTTTAATCAATAGATCCAGTGCCGTCCAGTCAGCAATGGGCGGAAGGTTTTCAATTTTTGAGGAATGCTGGTCATGGCTTATGATTTGCAGAAAGTTCAGAAAGTGCTCATGATGAACAAATAAATTGGCATCGGCATAATTTCCGGCCGTATTAATAATTTCCTGAAATGATTGATTATTTTCCAGCGATATGGTGAGTTTAGACTGCCTGATGGAGCTTTCAATCAGGATAGAAGATTGGCTGATGACCAATAAAGCATCCTTCAAATAATAAAAGAAACCCGTCTGGCTGTTTTTAACCTCCACAATTGTTGCCCCGTCGTATTTTCGCTGACTCACAGAAGGGTTATTAATAACTTCATTCAGATAATCAAGAACCGTTTTCGGACTTATTTTTTTTTCAAATGGTAAATAATAAATGGATTCCAGTTTTCTTTTTCCAAGTTCATGCACTGAAATGAATAATGAATTTTCAAGGGGTAGGGTATTTTTATCTTTATCCAGCAATGTAACAGAATCAAGCACAGATATTTTTTTGTCCCAGTTTTTGAACAAGGGCGTTTCATGGAGTTCATTCCAGTAAATGTTTTCGTTTTTGATTTTATTTTTAAACGCTTCGAAATCGTTGATTTTAATAACCAAAGAAGCATCCACCGGCACGGATTTCAAAGGGTTATTGGCTATTTCAGGAGGCCTGGTGATGTAATATAACCCAAACACGATCACTAAAAGCAATATCACTGACACCAGCAGTGCAATCATCTTTTTCGGCATGCTTTTCTTTTTTTTAGGGTACGAAATTATAAAAAATTGCCTCTTACAGAAGCATATAAATACTGCATATCATTTGTATAAAGCAGATTTAAGATAAATGTGATTGTCAGTCAGCCTGTTAATTGCACCTGATTGATAGCAAAACAAACGGATAAAAAAATATTTTGATGTTCATAACAATTGATATTACATTTGCATTCGTTTTTTTTACGGAATCATCTTTGCTTAAATAAAAAATATATAATATTTTTATAGATTTAAACATGTTTAATTGCATGTATTGTTCAAAATATTCTTGAATAACTTAAAAATTGATTATATTACAAGAGTTAACGGATAATAATAATATGGAGCCATTATTTATAGAAGGGACTGATTTAACGCCGACAATATCGCTTGACCCTGTCAAAGGATATTTTGAAATTGAAGGATATTCCAGGCCGGAGGACGTGAATGAGTTTTATACGCCAGTCGTAGAGTGGTTAAGGGATTACAAGGAGAAAAATATTAATAATAAGCTGAAAGCAGGTTATGAAAGCAATGAGTTAAACTTCGTGTTTAAACTTACTTATTTCAACTCGGCATCTACCAAATTTATCACCGAGGTTCTTTTTATCATCAGGGATTTGAACAAAAATAATAAGCAGATTAATATATCATGGTATTATGAAGAATATGATGAGGACATGCTGGAGGTAGGAGAGGATTTATCTGCCATGATTAAAATCCCGTTTAATTATTACGCCATGGATGAAGAAGATGATGAGGAACTGGATAATATTATCGATTAATAGCTTCAGGCTTCTCCTTTTTGCTTTTGGTATTCCCTGAACATGGCCACATAGACTTTTTTGTTTCCAAGTACAGATTCTTTAATGCGTAAATCAACCAAAATTTCCGTTCCGTCCTTATGCTTACCGGTAGTTGTCAACGCTTCCGTTTCGCCGGCTTCTATATCACTGACAATAAATCGTTGCATGAAGTTATTCAGGTTCAGATCAGTTTCTGCAACCATGATGGTGGAAAGGTTCTTTCCTGCCAGCTCATCGGCTTTATAACCGAAAAACCGTTCAGCTGAGGGACTGAACATGTCGATGATGCCCTGTTCATCGAGGGTAATTATCGGATCGATAACATTTTCAAAAATCAGTTTGGCTTTGGCTTCATTTAGGGATAAGGCTTCCTGTGTGGCCTCTAATTCTTCAAGGTTTTGTCTTAGCTCTTCTTCTTTGGTGGCCATGTCCTCTGCCTGTTTGTTGCTTTCCTCCAACAATTCCTTGGTGCGGGCATTTATCTTAACGCTCGAAATGGTTGAAGCAATGCTTTCTCCCAGCTTCTCTACAAATTCAATCTGGTAAGATTCGAATGGGTTGAATGAAGCAACTTCTATTACACCAGATATCTCATCATCAATTTTCAGCGGAACAATTAAAAGGCTTCTTGGATTTGAATCCCCTAAACCTGATGTGATTTCGAGGTAGTTCTCCGGGATTTGGGTCATGTAAACGGTTTCTTTTTCTATGGCGCATGTTCCGATCAATCCTTCACCCAGCTGAATGGTCTTCTGAAGGTATTTTATCCGGTTATAGGCATAGGAGGCAAGCAATTCAAGCTGGGGTTGATCGTCCCCTTCTTCGTTATAAATAAACAGTCCACCCTGATTGGCATCCAGGTAATCCACCAAATGGCTCAGCACATCATTGGCTAATTTTTCTACATTGTCATTATCCTTGCGAAGGATCTCAGCAAATTTGGCCTGTCCCTGATTGGCCCATGATCTTTTTTCATCTTCGGTTTTCCTTATTTGTTCATCTTCTCTGGCCTTCATTAGATCTTTTCGCATTTCTAACAAAGAATTTCCCAATATATCCTCATCGCTCAGCGGACGGTATTCTACGTCCAGATTGCCTTCACCGATTTGTTTGGCAAAATGGGCTGTTTCCTTAATTCCGG
>CAYFUP010000230.1:0-2837 GCA_964346235.1 uncultured Bacteroidales bacterium
CTCCTGATGCTCACCTACCTGGCTGTTCTTTCATATGTGGGCGGGATATTTGCTTATCAGATAGGTACCCTATTGCACTTTATTCCTCGAATACGGCAATACATCGACAAAATATTCAACAATCATTTTATAAAAATTAAAAAATGGGGGGGCATTATCATTGTGGTAGCAGCCATGTTTCCTTTGCCTTTTGCCTCCATCAGTATGATTGCCGGTGTGATGAAATTTCCCTTTAATTTTTATTTGTTGTTTGGAATTGCACGAATATTGCGGTTCTATGTTTATGCTTTTGTTATATTTCAACTAATGAGGTAAGGGTTGATAATGAATTTTTTAGCGCACTTGTACTTATCTGGTGCTTCCGATGAAGTAAAAGTAGGAAATTTCATCGGGGACTATGTGAAAGGGAATGCTTATGAATTATATCCGGCGCTTGTAAGGCTTGGTATCATCATGCACCGGAGAATTGACACTTTTACGGATAAGAATCAGATTGTGAAAAGCAGCAAACATTACTTTAGTGCTTTATATCACAAATATGCCGGAGTCATTATAGATGTGGTCTATGACCATTTTCTGGCGAAAGACTGGGATCACCACATGCAAATTTCCCTCAATCAGTTTGTTTATGATGCTTATGATGTTTTATTGGATAATTATGGGCGACTGCCTGAACGGGTGCAGGGATTTTTACCTTACTTTGTCATTTATAACTGGCTTGAGTCGTACAAATCGATCGATGGATTATCGAACGTCCTCCACCGTATGTCAAAGAAAACTTCCTTGCCGGAGAGAACCGACCATGCCATTCTAATCCTGGAAAAAAATTATCATGACCTGCAACAGCAGTTTAATCAGTTTTTCCCGGCCATTAAAAATCATATCTTTCAGGATGATTTTATAAAAAACAATTGCCCCCCAGATAATTTCAGGGCCATTCACTGAGAAAAAACAAGGATTATTGCAGGATGTACTGCTTTTTTTTATCAGCGGTTTGTTCCTTACGTTAATCTTTGGTTTTTGTCAGCAGATCTATCTGGTAAAACTAAGAAAACGAACCACTATCTAATCACTAAAACCTTGACTTCTGATGGTGTTAAGATACTTTTCGGAAAAAAGTTCGTTATCTGACTTTTTGTACCGGATATCAGTGAAAATTTGTGCCAGGGTTTCTTTTTTATTGATTTCAAGAAGTTCTTTGGTTTCTTTTGAAGTGTCCTTATCCTCATAAATGCTATCAATATCTCCGGATGAGTATGGTTTATAAGTTTCATTATGAATCACTCCTTCCAGGGGTAGTCGGTCAGTCAATTCGGCCACTTCATCAGGATATCCCATGACTATGGAGGTAACAGGAACCACGAGCGAAGGGAGGTTTAAAATATCAATGATTTTGTCAGCCATGTAAGTGGTAGTCCCGAGATAACAAATACCCAAATCACGCGCTTCTGCAGCAAGGCATATGTTTTGGGATGCCAGTACTGCATCAATAGAGGCATTATAAAACCACAGGAAATTGTCGTAGGCAGGGTTGGCATTTCTTTGATGACACCATTTATGAAACCGGTTGAGATCGGCACAAAAGGTAATTATCACAGGCGCTTCTTTCACCATATCCTGTTTAAAGTGACATTCCCAGAGTAAATCTTTAATGTCTTTGCCGCGCGTGACCACCATGGAATAAGCCTGCATATTGCCTGTGTTGGATGCCCTTATTCCAGCTTCAAGTATCTGGTTTAGAAGGTTCTCGTCTATTGGTGTGCTTTTATATTTTCTGATGGATCGATGATTTAAAATGGTATGGTACATAGATAAATATTTTGAATTGTTGAACGGAATGTTTTAATCAAGTTCAAATATAATGATTATAAGTTTAAATACAAATCAAATGAAGATGCGTTATGCCATCTATAATTGCAGGCACAGCATGCGGAATGCCAGGTTATTTCTTATTTCTTTTTCCGGACGTTCATCACCGGCTTCAATCTTCACCCGGACAGCGCTGGCCAGGCTGCTGTTCATTTTGGATTTATAATCATTGATGTTTTGTACGTATTTTTTTAATTTTTCATCCTTAATTCCTTCTATATCAATTTTTTTCTCTATTTTACTGAATGCCTTCAAGCCTTCTTCCACGTTGGAGGGATTCGTGAGTCCTTCATACGATTTCAGTAACTGATCCGTTTCCTTTACACCCTCCATGTTTTTAAGGACTTCATTCTTCAGCTGGTATTGCTGCAATTCTATTCTCACATCCGCCAATTGAAACATATGTAGTTTTGCTGCCCTGAGGTAACTGTCAATACTCTTATCGTATAATCTGGCCCGGTGAAAAACAACTCCGGAACGCAAATAATAGGTGGCGGAATTGTCAAACTTTTCATTATAAAATGCTGATTCTGCCCTGTTTTTTGCCATATTGGCGGCCGTGATGTAACATTGCTGCTGGTCATAAGCACTTTTTACCCTGAGTTTTTCACAATACATGTCACCTTGTTCCATGTTTCCCTGCAAAAGGTATGATAGGGCAATTTTGCGGTACCCTTCATATGGTTTTAAGGCCTTTTCATAACTGGCGGCTGCTTTCTCAAATTCTTCTTTTTCAAAATAAGCTTCGGCAAAACGGTAATAGCATTCGTATTTCCTCTCTCCCTTGAGTTTGTCACAATGTTCTTCTGCTTCGGGAAAACCACCCCTGCCGGTAATTCTTTCCATCAGGGTACAACCGGAAAACACTGAAAGAGTGATGATTAAAGCGGTCGTGGTATATGCAGCAATTTTATTCATCTGTGATAAATGTTATGTTAAACTCTTGTATTTCAATTATATAAATTAAA
>CAYFUP010000231.1:0-2768 GCA_964346235.1 uncultured Bacteroidales bacterium
AAATTGGCCATCAGCGATTGTATAACATCCGTTTTTTGAAAGGCATCGGTGATATCAAGGAAGGCAAGTACGGAGATTTCAGTCTCATGGAAGCCATTTGGCATTGGAACTGGGATTGGCGAAGGCCGGTACCCGAATCGGAACCGGAATTAGAAAAGCTTATCAACTGGAAATTATACAGGGAATATTCCTGTGGTTTGATGACCGAGTTGGCGGTACATCATATTCAGGTAGCCAACTGGATTACCGGTCATTATCCACTGAGTGCTTAGGGTACTGGAAGCAGATATAAACAATATAACAAAACTCAGGAACTGGAAGATACTGTGGGCGTGCTTTATGAATATCCCAACGGTAAAAAATTCAATTATCACTCTGTGATGAATAATCATTACGGAGTTGAATTCAGGGTATATGGCGATAAATCGACCGTTGAACTGGAGAAGGGCAGGCATATCCCGAATGAGAAACCGGGACAACCGGCCATTGAGCAACTCATTATGGATATCGAGAATTCATTGTTCCGGTTTGTTCCCCTTGGCGGAACAAGCTGGATACTGAACCAGGAAGAAATTGATCCCATATATTACCTTGACAATGCGGCCCAGGCTGATGAAGACGCCACCTTTCTTGAATTGGCGGGATTTGTCCGCTCGGTAAAAAGCGCAACCATGAGCCCTGAACACCTGAAAGAATGCTATTATGCCACGATTGCCGGACTGATGGGATATGAATCCATCCTGCAGCGCAAGCGGGTGGATTTCCCGGAAGCCCTTGCCTTTGAGAACCGGTGACCCGCAAAAACCCAAAATCGATGGCTTTTCTTCAGACAACTTGTAACCCGCATCAATCCATAAGCCATGGTTTTTCAGAACCCGGCCTGCAAACCATGGTTCAACAAATCCTACAAAACTTGTTTTACCCTGATACAAAAGATTCGATCAGAATGTTTTCTAATAATTGTTTTTAATACCTGATCAATATAATTGCATTCCGGTTTCCCGGGCCCTTTTGACAAAAGGTCTTTCCTTCCATTTTTCGATGTATTCCCTGACCTGTTCGTCGGTATCCCCGTATTTTTTGCGCAGTTCTTCCAGTTGGGTTTTCAGATTTTCCGCGACTGACTGGTAGTCCGGATCGTTGATGAGGTTATTCATTTCATGGGGGTCATTTTCCAGATCATACAACTCCCACTGGTCAATGTCATAATAGAAATGCATCAGCTTATATTTTTCTGTCCGGATGCCATAATGTCTTTTGACCATGTGATATCCCGGGTATTCATAATAATGGTAATACATACTGGTTCGCCAGTCGCCCGGCGTATTCCCTTCAAGAACGGGTTTCAGCGACCTGCCCTGAATCTCAGAGGGAATCTCCACACCGGCATAATCCAGGAAAGTCGGGGCAAAATCCAGGTTCATCACAAAATCCTCGTTGGTGCTTCCCGGGGCAATGCCATTCGGATACCTGACAATCAGGGGCATTTTCAGGGACTCTTCATACATAAACCGCTTGTCGAACCATCCGTGTTCCCCCAGGTAGAATCCCTGATCAGAGGTATAGACCACGATGGTATTTTCATCCAGTCCATTTTCTTTCAGGTATTTCATCAATCGTCCCACATTGTCATCCACAGAAGCGATACATCGCAGATAATCCTTCATGTATTGCTGGTATTTCCATCTTACGAGCGCTTTGCCTGTCAAATCCGGATTCTGAAATTCCTGGTTTCTTTTCGCATAAGCTTTATCCCACATTTCTTGTTGTTCCGGGGTCATGCGGTTGTATCTGCTCATATAAACATCATAGCTGGAAGTTTTCATGTTATCCGGATACAGGCCACGGGCTTTCACATACCCGGGCTTTATCTTCAGATCCTTGGAAAACAGCATATGACTGTCAATCTCCATCATGGCTTCCTCGGCAGCCTTTCTACCCATATAATCATCGAATAGGGTTTGGGGTTCCTCAAATGTCACGTCTTCGTAGGTAGTTAAATGATCAGGGCCCGGCCACCACTGCCGGTGAGGGGCTTTCTGATGATACAGCACACAGAAGGGTTTGGAACGATCCACCGTATCTATATAGTTGATCACATCATTGGTCACCAAATCGGTCACATATCCGGTATCGCGGTATTCTTTGCCCATTTCAATAAAATCGGGATTATAATACGATCCTTGTCCGGGCAGTACTTTCCAGTAATCAAAACCCTGAGGTTCGGATCTCAGGTGCCATTTGCCAATCATGGCCGTTTTATACCCGGCTTTTTGCAGCAATTTCGGAAAAGTCATCTGATCCCCTTTAAACACATGCATATTGGTTAATTGTCCGTTTACATGACTGTATTTGCCGGTCAGCAATGTAGCCCGGCTGGGGGCGCAGATAGAATTGGTGACAAAAGCCCTTTCAAAGCGCATCCCTTCCTCAGCCAGCCGGTCGAGGTGAGGCGTTTCATTCCGGGTACTGCCGTAGCAGCTTAAGGCCTGCCAGGCATGGTCATCCGTCATGATGTAAATAATGTTCGGTTTTTCCTGCTCCGCTTTTTGGTTTGTAGCGCAGGAACTGAATAGCACGATGGTTGTCAGCATCAGTACATTTAATAAACTGATGGATTGGTTCTTAAAGATTTTTTGGTTCATAAAACATGCTATTATTTTGCAAATTAATAATTCTCCCATACACTACAAAGGTGCAAACTATTGCTTTTAAACGTTTTAATTGTAGCTTAGATACAGAAGCTTTGTTCCATAAGCTTTCTCACA
>CAYFUP010000232.1:0-2739 GCA_964346235.1 uncultured Bacteroidales bacterium
GGATTCGAATACAATTGAATCCCGCCTTTTTCGATCATTTCAACGGCCAAACTTTCATCGATATCAATCGAAAACTTGCATTGATCCTGATTTCCTGCTTCATCTGTGGCTGTCCATAAAATGGTGGTATCTTTTACAATCCTTTCCCCTTCTAAGGTGGACTTATTGTTAAAATCATTCAATACATCTATAACACCGCAATTATCATAAACTGAAACCGGATCGAACCTGGTGCCGGTGACAACATATCCATTATCATCGGCTTCAAGGGAAATTATGGTGTCTTCTCTGCAGGTTATGTCAGGTTGTGAATCATCCACCAATATCACATTAAATGATGCATTGGTGGTATTGCCTGCTTCATCGGTAACAGAAATGGTAACCGCCGTGTTTTGACCAGATAATAATGAATAGGGTTCAGGAGATTGCTCAATTTTTAAATCCAATGAATTCGTTTCATTATCGCTGGCCGTCACAAGATCTGTGAAATCTGGCAAATAAGCCTGACAGGATTGATTGCTTTCCAGTTCAATATCCTCATGGTTGGATTCTATTACAGGGGCTTGATTATCCTGCATTTCAAATGACACAGCATCAGAATAAACATCACTGAAAAATTTAGGAGGTACGATGTTATAATGAACTTGTTGAAACCTGCTTTCAATTTCCGGGGTTATCCAGTTGGTTGTAACAAGGCAGCGGAATTTATAACCACTCATATCAGCACTGACCTTTTTCACTACCAGAGAATCCGTATTCACCCCATCATATTGTTCATTGTTTTGTGTCAGATCTACAAATCCGTTGCCCTTATCCACCTGCCAGATATAGCGTCTGGCATTCACTGCCTTGAGACTAAAATAAACCACTGAATCATCTTTCAATTTAAAATCCTGGGGTTGTCTCGTTATTTCAGGTTCGTCAGGCGACCAGTTTGCATTCTCAATTTCTCCATATACCTTTCTGCCCTGCCCCGAAACTATTCGGACGGGTTCAATTTCCCTCCTTTTCTTACTTAATTCATCCAATATGGTGCGATATTTTAATACGGTATCAGGATATTCTGCAGCAATATCGTTTTCTTCATAAGGATCTTCTTTAATATTATATAATTCTTCTCCAATTAGTTTTAAATCACCTATCCTGATGGCGCCCGGCATATTCCGGATGTTTGACTCAAGGCAATGAATGATGGTATCCCTGGGGGAAGGTTCATTGCCAAGGATGGTCTGCCAAACATCTTTGCCGTCAACCGGCAAGGACTGCTCCAGGGAACCACCGGCCTGATTAATGATGGTCGGATACAGATCGTTTACATGAATGGGTTCATCCACAGCAGTCCCGGCTTGAATTTTACCAGGCCATTTTAATACACAGGGTACCCGTACTCCCCCTTCATAAAAATCTCCTTTCAATCCCCTGAAAGGCAAGTTTTTATCCGGCCAGTATCCTATACCTCCGTTATCGTTTAAAAATAACACCAATGTATTGTCCATCATGCCTTCTGCATCCATTGAATTAAGAACCTGGCCAATGGCATCATCCATGGCTTCTACAATAGAAGCCAACAAATGTTTTCCCTCCTGCATATATTTTTCGGGAGGTTCGTCAAAAGGTCCATGGGGGGCGTTAAAAGGAACATATGCAAACAAGGGTTTGTCCTTATCCCTTTCTTGCAGCATCCTTTTAAACTCATCGGCAATTAAAAATGTGGAATAGCCTTCTTCAATCAAGGGCCACTCATTCCTGTGCCAGTCCATAATGCCTTTCCTGTCATGTTTATAATAATTGACCAAAGCACCATAGTGTCCATACTGATAATCGAAACCCCTTTGCATGGGCAAATGTTTTTTATAATGAGCACCCAGATGCCATTTGCCGATGATGGCAGTATAATAACCTGCTTCTTTCAAAGCATCGGCCATGGTACGTTCATCAGTGAGCATTCCATGAGTATCATTGCCGTGCGGACGCTCCTCCATGCCCGTTTGGAAAGGATACCTTCCGGTCATGAGACAAGCACGGGTTGGTGAACAAACGCTTTGCACATAAAACTGGGTTAATTTTACCCCTTGTTCCGCCAATCCGTCAAGATGAGGGGTAGATGTCCGGGTTCCCCCATTAAAACCAGGATGGTTCCAGCTCATGTCATCAGACACGAGAACTAAAATATGGGGTTGCTCCTTGTTGGCATTTTTAGCCGAAGATTCGATTTTTCCCTACATCGTTTTACAATTTCCTTGAATTGTATTCAGCAAAAATATGACTGAAATAATGGATAGCGTAAATATTATTTTCATTGGATTGATTTAATTTATTTGTTAAACATATATTTTTAATTGAATGAGCCGGCTAATTTTTTGCACAAGGTAGTTAGAACGCTGTCTTTCATTTACCAGGATATGGTATGAATCAATTCTTAATGAATAGCCCTCTCTACGCAACAAGATATACTTCCAATGTCAACCGGAGCGATCTCAATGCTTTTGAGATGTGATATTCCACTGCTTTTTCAGTGATCGAAAACATTCTGGCTATTTCTTTATTGTACAAATGCTGTTTCCGGCTGATAAGAAATATATTTCTTGTTTTTTCGGGAAGTTTTCGAATCGTTTTATCTACGATCTCCATAAAAACCATTATAAAATTTTGTAAAAGACCGTTATATAAAAATTTAAATCCAGTACTCAAATCATTTGATAACAAATCTTTATCATTTTTTTCAGACCTAAAATAAGT